>NZ_VTKY01000010.1 GCF_020514095.1 Synechococcus sp. MU1643
ACAACACCGTGGGATCGCTCCCTCTTGGTTTCGTAAGTCGCCTCAGACACATCAAGACTTTCGCCTCAAGCGCTTCGGCTTGCACGCTCGCCTCTCGGCTCCCGCGCAAGACAAAACCATAACACCATGACCTTCTTAAGTGCAATAGCAATCCTTCATGGCTGCACCAATGCCTCTCCCCAGGGAAGGAAACGCGCCAAATGAGCCCATGAACCAGCCGCCAACATTGGGAATCCGCGGTCAGCGACGTCTTCTCCCGGGGAGAGCTGCGCAGGATCAGCATCCAACCAGCGAATCGGACAGCCCAGTTCATCAAGCACCAACCATGCCGCCGCCAGATCCCAGATCTTGGGCGTGGCCTCCAGTGAAGCGATGGTCTGACCCATCGCAACACTCACCAAATTGAGGCTGGCGACACCAAACAGACGAATCTTTCCTGGGAAGCGCTCATCAGGTTTGCGCTGCAGCACACGAATCGAGCGACTGCAGAGCGAAACACATGCACTGGTGGCCAAGGCTCGGGTCTCTGACGTCAGCGGTTGATTGTTTCGCGTGGCACCGCGACCACGCAAAGCGACAAAGCGTTGGTCCAGCGCCGGCACATCCAGGAAAACCTCACTGGGACGACCATCGACGAAGCGAGCCACCGAAATCGCCCAATAGTGAATGCCGGCCGCAAAGTTGGTGGTTCCATCCAGGGGATCCACCACCCAATAAGCCCGCGACGTGGGAATTGTTTTTGATCCCTCCTCGCTGAGGACACCCTCCCCAGGGGCGATGCTGGCCAACCCCTCAACCAAAGCTGTATCACTCCAGCGATCACAGTCTGTAATTAACGAACCATCGGGCTTCACATCTGAGCCGATTCGACCAAAGTCCTGCAGCTGTCGAGCACGGATGCGATCCAGCAACAGATGAACTGCGCCCAGTTGATCGTCACTGAGCACCAACGTCACCACAGAGGCTGTACGGGACTGCTCTCAGTTTGATTCACCGACGCGCCGACAGACCCGACCGATGGGCAGGCGGCCTTGAGCGGCGTGGGCTCGATGGGAATCGGTAGTTGATCAGGTTCTGGCTTGGTTCCCGTCAGTGAGACAGCGTTACAGGCGATCAAGGCATCCAGGCCTGTGCGTCGCCTGAGCTGCGACAGATTGGTGTTGTAGTCGCGGATGGCACGTGCATATTTCAGCTCGGCCTGGGTGAGATCACGCTGGGTGTTAACCACCTCCCGCTGGGTCGTGACGCCTGCCTGAACCCTCAGCTGGGCCAGACGCAGAGATTCGCGAGACGAGAGAACCTCGCTAGCTGTTGTGCCGATGTTTTGGACAGCAGTTCGAAGACCAAGGAAGCTTTGCTCAACTTGAAAGCGAATCTGATCACGAGTTAGAGCGAAATCGAAACGGCTTTGATCCGCGGCCTGCTTCGAACGCCGGTATTCGGCACGAGCACGGCCGCCGTCAAACAAACGCCATGTTGCCGTCAACGCAGAACTGTTATCAACTCCGTAGCTGAAATCGCCCTGATCAATAGAAGTGGTTGAGGGCTGATTGGTCTGACCTTGCGTTCGAAACGCTGTGGTGGAGTTAACGAAACTCAAAACGGGCTGTACAACTGCTAGGGAAGCATTGGCCCGGCTGTTGTTTACGGAGATCTCAAGAATCAGTTGGTCCAGCTCTTCGCGGTAACTGAAGGCAGCGACGATGCTGTCCTGCAATGACGGTTGCCACAGACCCAACGGTCTTGACGGTGATGCCGCCGTCGGTGTCACCCGCAAAGGAAGGTCCAGCACAACCGCCAGATTGCGGCGCCTCAGCTCCTGCTGTCCAAGATTTGTCGCAAGCAAGTTGCGGTCACGAGCAAGCTGAGTTTCGGCCTCCAACACCTCCAATTTGGTGTTGACGCCAGCATTGAAACGAGCCCGGGCATCACGAAGGCTGACCAGGGAAGCCTTGACACCTGCCTGACCAATACGGACCCCTTCATCAGCTTCTTGAAGATCGAAATAAGCCGTCGCCGTCTCAAGGCGTAGATCCCGCAAGGCGATGAGATACGAATGCCTCGCTCTCTCGAATAGATCCCGAGCAGCAGCAATCTGCGGAACACGAGCAGGATTGATCAGATCCCAACTCACCCGCAGGCGCCCGTTCAGCCGCCACTCACTGCCATACCGCTCGTTGGGCCCCGGCACAAAATCTGGGTTTCGGTAGGAATAAGAGGAGAAGTATTCAGGCAGAGCGCTTGAGGTGAGGTCAACGGTCGGGTACCAGGCTGCAATTGCGGCGCGCAATGATGACTTGGCCTGATCAACCTGGCTTGCAACCGCCTTGAGGGATGGGCTGTTGAACTCCGCGAGCTGAAGCGCTTCCTCAAGGGTGAGGGGGCGCAGCTCATGGATGCGCACCTGCGCCGGCTCATCAGGAAGATCGAGAGGGGAAGGAGCAACCAACGACTCGAGAGATGCAGGCAAGGCATCTATTGCTGGAGTCATCACAGACGTATCAGCCTTGGGACGAGCACCCTTCAGATCAATCGCATCAGGGAGACTTACCTGGTCAACCAAGGCGGACTCAGCCTGAACTAAGTCTTTGCTGAGAGCAGGGGGAAAACCGGAAGAGACAACGCCCGCTACAAGGCAAATACCCGCGGTGATCCGGCGCACAGCAATCAAGAATTTATGAAAGTTTAGGGACTTTTTCCTACGACACCCAAAACTGAGTCCACGACGTCAGCCGCCCCATGCACGATCTGAATGGGCACCTCTAGCTGCGCGGCCAGGGCCTCCAGGGTCATGTCATCCAGGAAGACGGGCTCCCCCTGTCGCAACATCACCGACGGCAGCAGCAGCTCATCGCCCAGCTCTTGGCCCTGCAGGCCAGTGAGCAGATCCTGTCCCGTCAGCAGTCCGGTCACCACCTGCTCCTGCCCCCAATAGGGACTCGGCAACCCGATCAGATGAAATTCGACGCCATCAACAGCATTAAGCCGTTCAGCCACAGGCTGCAACGCCTGAGCCACGATTTGTCCGACCACCCAGCTGCAACGACGGGGCACAGGGACGACGCTGGGCAAATCCTCAGTTGCGGCATCCAACGATTCAAGGAAGGCACGGATGCTGCCCACGCCATTTTCCTGCTGCGGGAGATCCTCGTAGTTATCGCGGGGAGGCAAAGGCGATCCCGCCACCAAATACCACTCATCGGAGAGCCAGGCAAAACGAGTGCCTAATGACTCCTGAAAGTGCTGCTGCATGAGTTCCACCTGAGCAATCACCCTGCGGGCGCAGTCAGGATCCACAGGAACCAAGCCGTCATCCGCGGGCCTGAAGCGGGTAAGCCCCACAGGCACCACCGCCGTAGAGAGCACCGCCGGCCAGGGGCCTGCCGCGAAGGAGGCGAGGTCGTTCAGCGTTCTCTCCAAGGCAGGACCGTCGTTCAACCCTGGGCAAACGACCACCTGGGCATGGATTTGCAGATCACGCTGGTCAAACCAGGCGAGCTGGTCCATCACCTGGGCAGCACGCGGATTCACCAGCAGTCGTGAGCGCAGCTCAGGATCCGTTGCATGCACCGAAACAAACAAAGGCGATAAGCGCTGCTCCTCAATCCGCAGCCAGTCGGCCTCGCCCAGGTTGGTGAGAGTCAGATAGGAGCCGTAGAGAAAACTCAGCCTGTAATCGTCATCTTTGAGATACAGGCTGTCGCGCCGCCCAGGGGGCTGCTGATCGATGAAACAGAAAGGACAGTTGTTATTGCACTGGCGCAAGCCATCGAAGAGAGCCTCGGTGAAGGCCAGCCCAAGGCCGTCATCGGCATCTTTTTCCAGCTCCACCCGATGCAGCACACCCTTTGCATCACGCACCTCAAGGCAAAGCTCCTCCTCCACGCAGAGGTAGCGGTAATCGATCAGATCGCGTGGACGAATGCCATTGATGCTGAGCAACTGATCGCCCGGCTCAAAACCCAGCTCCTCCCCAATCGAGCCGGACTCCACGGACGCCACCACCGCTGGCTGCGGTTGACGACCATTGCTACTTGGATCCAGAGCTGCAACAGCAACCCCGGCGGATGGCTCATTCCACACAAGCCGGCTTCATCTGAACTCAGTGTGCGCCGTAAACGCCCCACCAGACCAGCAACAGCAGCCCGAACAGCAACCGGTAGGCGACAAAGAGCCAGGTGCTGTTGCGCTGCAGAAAGTTCAGCAACCAATCGATCGCCAGCCACGACACCACTGCAGCCGAAGCAATTCCGACGAGTAATGGCAGGGGACCGGTGCCAGAGCTAGCGGTCAGAGCATCCTTGAACTCCACCAGACCCGCGATAGTGATGGCGGGAATGCCCAAAAGAAAGGAAAAGCGGGCTGCATCAGCACGCTGCCAACCGTCGAACAGGGCCGCGGTGAGGGTGCTGCCGGAACGCGACACCCCCGGGAGCAGCGCAAGCGCCTGGGCCAGTCCCACCAAAAGGCCATCACGGCCTGAAACCACTGGCAGCTGCTTGCGCCGAGCGCCGACCCGTTCAGCCAGAGCAAGCAGCAGCGCCATCACAATCGAGACGATGGCAATCGAGGGAACGCTGCGCAGGGGTGACTGTTCATAGCCCTGGGCCCAGGCGAATTTGATCCCTAAACCGATTAGCAAAATCGGCAAGGTGCCCACCACCATTGCGAACCCGAGACGCGCTTCGGGTTCACGCCACTGGCCATAGCGAAAGGCTCGACTGATGCCCCGCAGCACCTGGCTGAGATCGGTGCGGAAAAAGGCGATGACGGCAACGACACTGCCCAGCTGAATGGCAGCGATTACGGAGACACCCGGATCGCCCCAACCCAAAAGCTCAGGAACCACCTTCAAATGGGCGGTGCTGCTGATCGGCAGAAACTCAGTGAGTCCTTGGATCACCCCCAACACCAGATCACGCCAGCAGGCCTCAAGCAGGGTGAGGGATGCAGAGGGGTCCGCCATCAACATGCGTATGTCGCTTTGACGGTATCCCGGCAGGCGTAGCGGGCATGTCGGCCGCGTCACTTGGAGATGTCTTCTAAGGTTCCGTGACTTTCTTCACATAGGACTTTTGATCGGCGGCACCTGGCAAACCTCAGCTCCCGTTCGGTCGTGGTCCTTCCCCGTGGCCCGCATCGCCGCAGCAATGGTGGTGCTGCCGGTGTTCCTTCAAGCTCCTTGGGTGCGCCTGGATCCGTTTTCGGCCACGTTGTTCACTGCGGTGCTAATTGCAGCCGGCCTGGTACTGCATCGGAGCCGCTCCCAAACGGCATCCGACCTGGGTTCACTACTGGTGGGTTTCAGCGGCAGCTGGCTCGCGGGTTGCATTTTCTGGGGGTGGCTGCGAGCCCATCCCGTTCTGCACCTACCGGTTGAAGCTTTCGCATTGCCTGTGGCTCTGGGCGGCCTACAAGGGCGCTGGCGCCTGGCGGCGACGTTTTATCTGTCGTCCCTGGTGGGAACAGCTTGTACAGACCTGGCCATGGCGGCCACCGGAGTGATGCAGTTCTGGCCCGCGGTGGTGACCGCCTCCCTGGATCAAGCGCCGCTACTGCTTCATCAAGCGGGGGTGTATCTGCTCCAACCCCTTCCTTTGGCAACCCTGCTGATCTCAGCAGTACTTGTGCTGATGGCTGGGCATCTCCTGAGCAAGAACATCAGCGGTTTCGTAGGTGATGCTGGATCCATGGCAGCTGCTGTCTTGATCACCACCCTGTGGGTGGACGGCTTGTTCCTGCTTTCGGCCTTGCTGCAGCCCGGGCTCAGTGGCCTGATCGAGTGAAACGAACTGCAAAAGCTCCACCGATTCAGGGACTTGATCGGCGCAACGACTTGTAGTCTTCCGGGGCCGGCATCGCCGGTCGACCCGTTCCGACCCCCTGATCGAGAGTTGAGATGAAGCGGCTTCTGAGCTGGCTGACCGGCGCCCTGGTGATGGCAAGTCTGATGGCAGGCCTTGTGCTTCCCAGCAGCGTCCACGCCGAAGACGACCTTCGCGACAAGTATTCCGGCAACGTCATCCGCAACGTTGTTGACGACAAGATCGCTGAACGTGAAGGGAAGGTTGACCTGAACAATTCCTCCGTGCGGCGTTTCCAGCAGTTCCCCGGGATGTACCCGACCATGGCTGGGAAGATCGTTCTCGGTGGTCCTTACGACAGCGTCGACGACGTTCTGTCCCTTGATCTGACCGAGCGTCAGCAGGAGTTGTTCGCTAAGTACCGCGACAACTTCACCGTCACCCCTCCCTCCATTGCTCTGAACGAGGGCGACGACCGAATCAATGACGGCCAATACCGCTGAGTCCTAACTCCGTCACAATGGTTGTGACTGGTTGAACCGCCGTACCACCGGCGGTTTTTTTGTCCTCTTGATGACCCAGCCCCGCAGCTCTGATCCAATCCCCTCAGGTCCCTGGGACGTGGTGGTGGTCGGTGCCGGGGCGGCTGGCTTGATGACTTGCCTCGATCTGCCCCGTGGGCTCAAGGTGCTGCTGCTCAACCGCAACACAGGACGGCGTTCCTGCAGCCGCTGGGCCCAGGGGGGCATCGCAGCAGTGACCCGCAAAGAGGACAGCGCCGAAAGCCATGCGGAGGACACCGTTCTGGCTGGAGCCGGCCTTTGTGATGGCGATGCGGTGCGGCTGTTGGTGCAGGAGGCACCCCATTGCGTGGAGCGCCTGGGGCAGCTGGGGATGGCCTTCGACCGGGATCAGGACGGCCTGGCCACCACCCTGGAAGCAGCCCACAGCTACAGACGAGTGCTGCATGTGCAAGACCGCACCGGGCGAGCCCTGGTGGATGTGCTGAGGGATCGTGTGGAGCAGCGGCCGGGGTTGTTGCACCGCCGCGGCGTTCGCGTGACGCAGCTGCTGGTGCGCGATGGGCGCTGTTGCGGCGTACAGGTGCTTGATGGGGCACATCTTCACGGGATCGAAGCCCGCGCCGTGGTGCTGGCCAGCGGCGGGGGTGGCCATCTGTTCGCCAACACCACAAACCCTGCCCAGGCCTGCGGCGAAGGCATCGCCCTCGCTTGGCAGGCAGGCGCAGCCGTGGAAGATCTGGAATTCGTCCAGTTCCATCCAACGGCCATCCGCCTGGATGACGCCCCCTGCTTTCTGATCTCCGAAGCCGTTCGTGGCGAGGGCGGGGTGCTGGTGGATGCACTCGGAGGCAGCCCTGTGGCCCACCTGCCCCAACGCGACCTCTCACCGCGGGACCAGGTGAGCCGAGCCTTGATGCAGGCCATGCAGCGGCAGCAGGTGAAACAGATGTGGCTCGACTTCGCCGCCATCCCACGCGACCAGGCAGAGCGACGCTTTCCAACAATCCTGGACCGCTGCGACGAACTCGGACTGAATCCGTTGGAACAGCCGATCCCTGTGGCCCCAGCCGCCCACTACTGGATGGGAGGGGTGGCCACAGACCTGCAGGCCGCCACCACGCTGCCCGGGCTCTATGCCGTGGGGGAGGTGGCATGCACTGGCCTGCATGGCGCCAACCGACTGGCCAGCAACTCCCTGATGGAATGCCTGGTGTTCGCCCATCGCCTCAAAGAGATCGAACTCGGCCCCGTCCCAACGGCCCGCGCCCAAGGCACATCGCACAAGCTCGCTTTGGACCTCGACGGCGGCAGCAGCTCGCACTTGATCGACGCCATCGAGCAGCTTCGACAGCTCTGCTGGCGACGAGCAGGGGTGGAACGATCCGCCGTTGGACTGCGCCAGGCCATCGGCAAAGTCAAAACCGACGAACAGCACCTGGAGCAGCAGGCGCTGCTGCAAGCCCTCCTACGGGAGGACCCCTGTGCCCCCAGGCTTCTAGCTGAGAGCAGCCGACGCGATCTGAACCTGTTGCTGGATCTCCACCACAGGTTGCTGACCAGCCGTCTGATGCTGGAGGCCTGCATGTTTCGCGAAGAAAGTCGAGGAGGCCACTACCGCAGCGATGCTCCCGCCCCGCAGCCGCAATGGATGCAGCATTCCCGGCAGCAACGGCAGCGGGGCATCATCACCCGTGCCGTCCGGGACTAAGAGCATTCCTGATTCAGAAGTCGGTGTCGTCCTTGTAGCCGCTGAGTTCCGCCAGGGCATCGAGCCCTTTCACTCCAGAATCAATGCTGCCGTTGATCTCCCAGCTGGGGAAACCCTCCAATCCTTTGCTGCGGCAAAGGTCGGCCTGGTTGTTCTCACCATCCGGCGCACACTCCACCACCCTCAGCTGATCGGAGGCCTCCTTGCCGAACAACTCCTTCTGTTCATGGCAGTGGGGGCACCAGTAGGCGGAATACATCACGGCGCCGCTGCTGGTGAGGTGCTCAGCTAAAGCAATGGAAGCTGGCGTGCTCTTGGTGGTGACAAGCGGTGCAACGCCAGATCCGCTGGCCACGGCCTCGGGCCGATTCGGATCCACCACAGACGCCCAGATCAAGCCCCCCAACAGCACCGCCAGGGCAAGAAGCACGCCGCGAAATAGCAGCTGCCCCAAGTCGTCCCAACCACCACCAACGATGGACAGCACGAACAGGGCCAGAGAAAGGCCAGCAGAAAGAACGCAGAAGAAGCAGAAGGCCTGAATCTTGAGCAACATCACCCCCAGCAGCACGCCGCTGAAGACAGCCATGGCCAGAGAGACCGTGAACAGGCCCCACCAGGTGCGGCGAGACAGGTCGCTCTTGTTTTCCTGCAAGCCCGGTAACAAGGGCAGCAATGCCATCAGCAGCACGGCCCCGTAGGCCAACACCCCCACCATCGACAGCGGAATCCCGGCGAAGAGCGTCCCCCAGGCACTGTTGAGCACCTTGTCGCAGCCATCGGCCCCCATCGGACAGGTGAGGTTGCCAAGCAGACCCCAGCGCTTCAGGGTGATCGAACCGGTGTCGATCAACCCTGCAGTGGCCAGCACCGCCATGGCAATGCGGGCCCACTTAGCGCCGGAATCCTGGCGGCGACGGCTGACGAGACGGGTGGTGCCCATCCTTGATCTTCAAGTGATCGGATTCTGTCAGCTCTGACGTGATCAGGCCGCTTCGTAGGCTGATCCTTGGCCTGCCGGCGACGTGATGACAAGCACCCCGACGAAACCGACGGTCGCCTTTGCCCACCTGGGCTGCGAAAAAAATCGGGTAGACACCGAACACATGGTGGGGCTGCTGGCGGAAGCGGGCTATGGCGTCAGCACCGATGAGCGCGATGCCGCCGTGGTGGTGGTGAACACCTGCAGCTTCATCCAGGACGCCCGCGAAGAATCGGTGCGCACCCTGGTGGGTCTGGCGGAACAGGGCAAGGAATTAATCATCGCGGGATGCCTGGCCCAGCATTTCCAGGAGGAGTTGCTGGAGTCGATCCCCGAGGCCAAAGCCATCGTGGGCACCGGCGATTACCAGCACATCGTGGATGTGCTGCAACGGGTTGAAGCGGGGGAGCGGGTGAACCAGGTCAGCGCCGTCCCCACCTTTGTAGGTGACGAACACCTGCCACGCCAGCGCACCACCGACCAAGCAGTGGCCTTCCTCAAAGTGGCTGAAGGCTGCGACTATCGCTGCGCCTTCTGCATCATTCCGAAGCTGCGGGGAGATCAGCGCAGCCGACCGATTGAATCGATCGTGGCCGAAGCCCACCAACTGGCCGAACAGGGGGTGCGGGAGCTGATCCTGATCAGCCAGATCACCACCAACTACGGCCTTGACCTTTACGGCAAACCCAAGCTGGCGGAACTGCTGCGGGCCCTGGGCGAGGTGGAGATCCCTTGGATCCGGGTGCACTACGCCTATCCCACCGGTCTGACCCCAGATGTGCTGGCGGCTTACAGGGAGGTGCCCAATGTGGTGCCTTATCTCGATCTGCCGTTGCAACACAGCCATCCGGAGGTGCTTCGGGCGATGAATCGCCCCTGGCAGGCGGATGTGAACGACCGCCTGCTGGATCAGATCCGCGAACAACTCCCCGACGCGGTGCTGCGCACCACGCTGATCGTGGGGTTCCCCGGCGAAACCGAAAAGCACTTCCAACACCTGATGGGCTTCCTTGAACACCAGCGCTTCGATCACGTGGGTGTGTTCACCTTTTCCCCCGAGGACGGCACGGCAGCTGCCGACCTGCCCGATCGCGTCGATCCCGAGGTGGCTCAGGCCCGCAAGGATGCCCTGATGGCTCTGCAACAACCGATTTCGGCGGAACGGAACAGCCGCTGGGTAGGGCGCACTGTTGACGTGCTGATCGAACAACACAACCCGCAAACCGGCGAGATGATCGGTCGCTGCGCCCGCTTTGCACCCGAAGTGGACGGTGAAGTGCGGGTGCAACCCGGCGACGATGGTCAGCAAGCCGCTCCAGGCAGCCTGGTGCCAGTGGAGATCACCGGGGCCGACATCTACGACCTCAGCGGGCGGGTTGTTGGTGCCCGCGCCATGGTGGCCGCAGCGAGACGCCAGGGTTGAGCCTTCTCCAACTGCGGGCCGGGCAGCAACGCCAGCTTTTTCTGATCGCCTCCGGCATGAGCACGGCGGGTTCTTTCGCCGGCATCACCGCCAAGGGCTGGATTCTGATGAAAGGGGGCGTGGATCCCTTCGTGCTTGCCTTGAACTTCGCCGCGCTATCGCTGCCCACACTGCTGGTGAGTGGTCCAGCGGGGGTGCGCACCGACCGCGTTGGCTGTGAACAGGTGCTGGTTCAGGCGCAATGGGCACTGCTGGCCGCTTCTGGCCTGGGAGCCCTGGCTATCCCGCTGCTGGAAGGCACAGCCCAGGTGCTGCTGCTGCTGTTCAGCACCCTGCTGGTAGGAATCGCCGGCGCCTACGAGCTCACGGCTCGCAACAAATACTGCTCAATTTTGGTGGAACGCCCCGACCAACTGGCGGGCTACCTCACGAGCTTTTCGGTGGTGTTCAACGTGGGCAAGCTGGTGGGTCCCCCGATCGGCGGGTTATTGCTGGCGGCCACTGGCCCGGCCTGGGCCCTGGGCATTGATGCGGCCAGCTATCTCCTGCCAATCGCCAGTGTGATGTTCTTGCTCAATCCGAATCGGGATCAGGAAGTGCGGAGCAGCGGCGGCCAAGACGCCAGCTTGCTCAATGCCTGGCGCCACTGCGGCAGCACCCTGCAAGGGATGCTCAGCTTCACCGCGGTGCTGTGTCTAATCGGGTTTTATCACCCGGGACTAGCCCCGTTAATTGCCTTCGATCAACTGGGGCCCAAGCCCACGGATCTGGGGCTGTTCACCAGCGTGCTGGCGGCCGGCAGCATCGTGGGCGGTCTGGTGTTGCAACGCAACAGCCAGCGTTTCTGCCGGCGCCCGTTCCTCACCCTCGGGGGCTTTGGCTTGATTACCGCAGTGGCCCAGCTGGGAATGGCCCGGACGCCAGGGCCTATCTTCAGCCTGGCCATGGCCTTTCTGATCGGCGCCGGCACAGCAGGGCTGCTGAGCAGCTGCAACTTGATCAGTCAGATCGGCTCACCGCAGGTGATGCGCGGTCGCATGGCTGGGCTCAGCCAGATCGCCTTCCTGGGCGGAGGCGGAATCAGTGGATTGATCGTTGCCCTGATGGTGATGTTCAGCAGCCTCTCTACGGCTTTCGCAGTCACCGGTTGCCTCAGCGCTGCTTTGGCTGTGCTCTGGATGCGAAAGCGAGGTGCGAAAACATTGGAACCGCTCAGATGAGCTTGATGCCCTTCAGCAGCTTGGTGAGCACAAAAGCCGTCACCAGACCGGAACCAACCAGGCCGAGATAGATGCCGACGCCCATGTGCAAGTACGGAGGTGACCACCATTAGATCACCCACTGGCCTGGGTTCAGGCCATTGCGCTTAGGGTTTGTGAACAGCTGATACCGATTGAAAGGTATCCCCAGCCGGGCCAGCCGGACGTTCCATCCACCAACGCCCGACGCCATGCGCGCTCTTTTCGTTTATCCAGAGTTCCCGAAGACCTTCTGGAGTTACGAAAAGATTCTCGAGCTGGTGAATCGCAAAGTGCTACTGCCTCCCCTGGGGCTGGTCACCGTGGCAGCACTTCTCCCTCAGGAGTGGGAGATGAAGCTTGTAGACCGGAATGTGCGGGAGGTGACGGACGAGGAGTGGAACTGGGCCGAACTGGTAATCATTTCAGGAATGATCGTCCAGAAGGACGACATGGCCGCGCAGATCAACAAGGCCAAACAGAGAGACCTTCCTGTGGCCGTTGGTGGCCCCTTCGCGAGCTCCACACCGGATGCATCGGAATTGGATTTGGCGGATTTCAAGATCCTCGATGAAGGGGAAATCACCCTGCCGATGTTCCTCGATGCCCTGGAACGGGGGGAGACCGGTGGTCGCTTCACCGCCGAGGGCGACAAACCGGATGTGACAGCCACCCCGATTCCCCGCTTCGACCTGCTGCAGCTCGAAGCCTACGACTCGATGAGCGTGCAGTTCTCGCGTGGCTGCCCCTTCAACTGCGAGTTCTGCGACATCATCGTTCTCTACGGCCGCAAGCCACGCACCAAGACCCCCGAGCAGTTGGTGGCAGAACTGCAATATCTGCACGACCTGGGCTGGCGGCGCTCGATCTTTCTGGTGGACGACAACTTCATCGGCAACAAGCGCAACGCCAAGTTGCTGCTGCCGCAAATCCGCAGCTGGCAGGAGGAGCGTGGGTACCCCTTTAGCTTCTCCACCGAAGCCTCCGTGGATCTGGCCGACGACGAGGAAATGATGCGGATGATGCACGACGCCCGCTTTGAAAGCGTCTTCCTGGGCATCGAAACCCCGGACGAGGCCAGTTTGGAAACGGCTCGCAAAGTGCAGAACACGCGCAACCCACTCGATGCCGCGGTGGACCGAATCACCGCCAACGGAATCCGCGTGATGGCGGGTTTCATCATCGGTTTCGACGGCGAGAAGGATGGCGCGGGTCACCGCATCGTGGAATTTGTCACCCGCACCGGCATCCCCGCCGCGATGATGGGCATGCTGCAGGCCCTGCCCAAGACAGCCCTCTGGGCACGACTGGAACGGGAAGGTCGCCTGATTCAGGGTGAAGACGCCGCCAAGGGCGTAAACCAAACCAACCTGCTCAACTTCCAACCAACCCGACCGATCCGCGACATTGCCAACGAGTACGTAGACGCGTTCTGCGCGCTTTACGAACCCAACGCCTACATGGATCGCGTTTACAGCTATTACCTGAAGATGGGGACACCCCGCTGGAAAGCCGCGGCCAAACTGCCCAGCTTGGTGGACCTCAAGGCGCTAACCATCGTGGTGTGGCGGCAGGGCATCAAGCGCAACACTCGAAACCGTTTCTGGCGTTACATGTTCGGCATGGCACGCAACAACCCAGCCCTGCTTGAACAGTTCCTGTCGGTCCTAGCCCACAACGAGCACTTTCTCGAGTACCGCTCGATTGTTCAGCAGGAAATACGCGAACAGCTGGAATCGCTTCCACCGGAGGAACCCACGGCAACAAAAGAACTGCAACCCGCCTGATTGTTAGTCCTGGACGTAGACCCTGCCATCGCGCAGGCACTGCTCGGCCTTCTGCAACTCCCTCCCCAGATAGAGAGCATGGTCGAGGCGACTGACTGGGTGTGGGTCTTCGCCTTCCGTGAGCTGAATGCCCAGCTGTTTGGCTGTATTGCCGCGGTAGACGACTGAGGGACGCCGTGGAGCATTGCCGCCGTCGCAACACAACACCTCACCGGTTTCCGAATCCCTGGCCAACCCCTTGTCATCAATGGTGTTGCCGTAATGCTCCAGCACCAGTTCGGCGGCTTCACGATCCAGCTTGATCAAGAAATAGCCACTGGGATCCAGAGCGATGAACCTCTGGGACAGTCGCTTATCCAGAGCATCCATCGCCGCCGCGGGGGATGCCGGTGCTTCCGGGGTGGTGGTCATCCCTTCAACCTACAAAGCCAAGGCCGGAGGTTCTGCTTTGAAGGGCAGCTCCGAATTGATGGCCTCGATCTCCTCCAGCATCAAGCCATTCACCTTGGGCAACCAGGTGCGGATCAATTGATCCATCTGGGGCTGGTACCAACGGTGCAGGCTGGCATGGGGTCGTGCGACAAAGCCTCTCCGCCGTTTGTGACTGCCGCCGGCTCCAGGGTCAAAGCTGAAGATGTCATTGGCGAGGGCCCATTCGATCGGGGAGTAATAACAGACTTCGAAGTGAAGACAATCAACCTCCTCGTGGCTGCCCCAGTAGCGGCCCCAGAGCTGACGACCGTCCTGCACGCACATCGACATCGCCACCGGATCGCGCGGGTCACCGCGATGGGCGGAAAAGAGCACCAGCTGATCGCGATGCAGCCGTGCCAACGCTTCAAAAAAGCCCTCCTCCAGGTACTTACTACCCCATGGTCCCCAGCGAGCACAGTGCTGCTCATAGAAACGATGCATGGTTTGCAACAGCGCAAGGTCCAGCTGGTCGCCGCTGAGGGGTGTGACGGTGATCCCGGCCTTGGCTACAGCCTTGCGTTCCCGCTTGATGTTGCGGCGCTGGTTGGCATTGAAGCCCTTGAGGTAATCCTCAAAACTCTGGCCATCGCCGCGGCTCCACAGACTTTGCTGATTCAGCCAGGCGGCACAGCCGGCGGCCTCCGCTAGGGGCCGCCACTGCGGATCCACATAGAGAAAATTGCAGCTGAGGATGCCGTTCTGTTCGCAGAAGCGATCGATCGCCCGCAGCAACTCCCGGGTGAGCAGAGCCTCGTCTTCTCCAGATCGCACATGGAAGCGGTAGCCCAGCACGGGGCTGACCGGACTCATGCCAAGGAGCTTGGGATAGTAACGCAGCCCCAGATCCGCCGCCAGACGGGCAAAGGTCTGGTCGAACACAAACTCGCCATAGCTGTGGCCCTTGAGGAACAGCGGAGCCACCGCAATCGGCGTGTCATCGCGCCAGAGGGCCAGATGCAGGGGCTGCCAGCCCTGCTCGGGGATGGTGCTGCCTGAGCTTTCCAATGCCTCCAGCCAGCTCCATCGGTAAAATGGGATCGCACCAGCTCCCACCAGGCTATTCCACTGCTGCTCCGGGATCTCGTTGATGGAGCGATGCCAACGGGCCGTGAGTGACGTCATTGCGACGGTGTCTTTGGCCTTTGTGCGGTGACCTTAACCAGGTCGGATCCGTTGGTAGCGAACAAGCCACTCCCCATCCCCGAGATCCTCAGCGCCCTCAGACTGCCAAGCACCCAGTTGCGTCAAAGCAGCTGGCAACCGCGCATCGGAGCAAGGCAACCAACTAAAGCGGCCGCCCAGGAGCTGGGGCACCAAGGTGAGCTGGAGAGTATCGACACAATCGGCTTGCAACAAATCGGCGCTGAGCTGGGCGCCACCCAGAAGCACCAGACGCTGAATCCCGGCTGCTCCAAGCTCATTGAGCCGCTCCGGCCAGGTTGGCGCCAAAGGCAACCAACGATCAAAGCCTTGATCCACTGGTTCAGGAGCCAGCAGCCAACGTTGAAGCGGCTGATCAAAAAAACGCCAGGTGCTCGAGAAGTCAGGGGATCGGCTGACAACCACAGCCGCCGGCTGCTCCGCCCGCCCCTCGCGACGTCGTTGCTCAAGCAGCTGAGGGTTGCGGATCAAGCAAGTGCACTTATGGGCCCGCAGGGTGCCGGCACCGATCAGGCAGGCATCCCCCCAGGCGAGCGCCTGCTCCAGAGCACGACGGTCACCCTCACCCCCCAGCTGGGCGGCACCCCCATCCGGCGGAGCCAAGCGGCCATCGATACTGATGGCCAGCACCAGCCGAACGAAGGGGCGTGAAGGGGTAGGGCGTTGGGGCATCAAGCCGTCGATCAGACGGCAGCCACGGCATCGAGAGCTGCCGGAGACATCTCCAGCTGGGGTGCTTCGGCATAAACCTCGGCCGCATTGTTCGGGCTCTCCTGCAGCCGCACTTTGTGGAGGCTGGCGCCGATGGCCTTGATGGGGCTGGAGAGACGATCAGCGATATGAAGGGCAATGTTCTCTGCCGTGGGAACGCACTCCTCAAAGAAGGGGACGTCTTTGTTGAGGAAGGTGTGGTCGAACGGCTCGACCACCAGATCATCCACGAGGCGCTGCAGCGCGGAGAGGTCGCAGACCATGCCGGTACGGGGATCGATCTCACCGCGCACAGTCACATCCACCAGGTAGTTGTGGCCATGACCGTGGGGACGGGCGCACTTGCCGTAGATCGCTTCGTTCTCCTCCTGGCTGAGCTCCGGGCGTGCCAGTCGGTGAGCGGCGGCGAAGTGGGTGCGGATGGTGAGGAAGGCGTCCATGGGATGTCCGAGATAGTCGGCCCAAAGGCCCGGTTGTTCGTAGAGGCGCAACGCCGTGATCGGCAGATGATGGCTGAGGCGTTGCCAAATCACCCGCACTAGGGCCTCGGTGGTGGGGAGGCAACCTGCAGGGGTGGAAACGTCAAATTCCGGCCAGGCCTCATTGAGGAAGCGGAAATCCAGCTGGCCCGTCACCTCATTGCGGATGGCGTGCTTCACCTCCGAAAGGTTGAGCACCATGCCGTCGACGTCCAGACCGCCAGCCATGGACACAATCAGCTCGTAGTTGTGGCCATGGCCAGGAGCCAAAGCGCAGGGCCCAAAACGGGCAGCATTGTCATCGGCTGACAGTTCGGGCAACCAATAGCGATGGCTGGCACTGAAACAGGCCCTCCTTGTGATGACACAACCACGACCTTGGCCGTGCCGTGCTGGTGACTTCGTTTCAGTCATGTGACGTTCCGGCCGCGAGGCATCCTAATGAGCTAATGCCGTTTCCGAGCCATGGCGGATTCCACCCTCACCCTCAAACAGCGTCTTAGCGGGCGCAGCCTTTACCTGGTGGGAATGATGGGCAGCGGTAAGACGAGCACGGGCCGCCCCCTTGCCGAACGCCTGGGCTACGGCTTTGTGGATGCCGATGCCGTTATCGAACAGGCGGCAAGCTGCAGCATTCCGGAGATCTTTGATCGGGATGGCGAAGCGGGCTTCCGCAGCCTGGAAAGCCAAGTGCTCAGTGCCATCAGTCAGCGCCACTCCCTGGTGGTGGCCACCGGCGGCGGTGTGGTGACCCAGCCGGAGAACTGGGGACTGCTGCACAGCGGCATCGTGATCTGGCTCGATGTGGTTCCCGATCAGTTGCTGCAACGGCTGAACGCCGACAGCACGGTGCGCCCGCTGCTGCAGACCGCTGATCCTGAAGCGGCTGTCAACGCGCTGTTGAACGAGCGCCGTCCCCTCTACGCCGAAGCCGATCTAACGGTGGTCATCAATGAGGAAACTCCAGAGACCGTGGCTGACGGGATCCTGCAACTGCTGCCAAGCCTGCTGAAGGATCCAACCCAACGCCGAACCGACTGAACTCAAGCCGTTGGCGGCTCCAACCGCACCGCAAACCACTGCAAAGTCACCCCGGGGCTGATCTCCAAATCACAGGCCGTATCGATCAACCGCTGCGCCGCTGATTCCACATCGGGTTGATCCGCCAGATCGGCCGGCAACTGATCAAGACTGCGCAACCAACCGCTCAGCCATGTCAACGTGTCGGCAGCGCTGAGCAGCTGCTCCGGCTTGCCTGGCTCCAGCACCACATAGTTATCAAGGGCACGGATCAGGGGATCAGACATGGAACGGCGGTTATGGATACTGCTGATCGGCCTCACCATCCTGCTCAATGGCGGCCCCGCCTGGGCTCAGGGAAGTCTTGAACAGCGGTTGAACAGCTGGCCCGACTGGAGCCTGCCGGCACCATTGCCGCGTCCCTCGAATCGAGACGACCTGATTTATCCCGACTGGTTTGCTGGGGTGTGGCAAGTGGAGAGCGTTGATCTCGATGCCCCAGAGGTTCCACCACTGCTGCATCAAGCACGGTTTCAAGCCGATCGGCGCGGTCGACTGATCGGCGATCGCAGCTTCAATGCCACGGCCATCGGTCGTGCCCTGCTTGGGGAGCAGCTGCTGGGTGTCGAAGAAGACCCCGACTCCGCCAACCGCCAGATCGCCCGACTCAAAGGCGATCTCTACCTCGAAACTACGGTGACGGGCCGCCATCAGGAGAGCCCAAGCACCGACACCTTTCTGGCAGATGAGTTGGTACTGCAGATCCTGCATGCTCCCGGACCGCCACGGCTGAGCCGGATCGAAACCCTCAGCCGCTACAGCCGCTGTGGCGAGGACATCTGCGCTGAGCAGTGGCAGGGGCGCTATGCCTCACCGGGCGAGAGTCTGCGGGATCAGGCCATCGCCCAGCACCACTATCAATTGCGCTTCACACCTCTTCCAGGGTCCGCTCCATCAATTTGAGTTCGATCTGGTCCCGCCACTGGAACAGCGGCTGCAGCTTGGGGTGATCGCTCAGCCCAGGCACCCCCCTGCCTGCCAGGGCTGAGCCTGCAGAGGAGGGGAAGCGAAGCAGCGACAACTGAGCGGCGACGGCGATATCGGCCAAGGTCATGCTGTCGCCCACCAACCAGGGGCTGGACTGCACGGATGTGGCGAGCTGCTCCAGGCTGGCCAGCAGCTCGGTGCGCTCCTTCTGGTTGACCAGTTCGGTGATGTTGCTGACCCAACCGCCGGGGATCACACCCATCACCGAACGAACGGGGTCGGGCAGATCGTCAGGCAGCAGAGCAACCCGCAGCTCGGGGTCGAGTGCCGCGGCCTGCACCAAGGATGAGCGGCCGGCCATCGCCAGCGTGGTGTCGGCCCAGTCCTCCAGCAGATGCACCTGGGCGGCCTGGCGTGGGTCGGTGGGAATCAGTGCAGGGTCCGGCTCTCGCTGATCCAGATGCAGCGCAATGGCGCTGGAGTCGGCAATCACCTGATCGCCATCAACCAACACGGGAACCTGCCGTTGGCCGGACAGCCGGAACACGGCCACCTGGCCGACGCCGGGGGTCACCTCCACGGTGCGGAAACTCAGCCCCTTGGCCTGCAACACCATCCGCACCTTGAGACAAAACGCGGAATGGCGGAATTGATGCAGCTCCAACATGTCCAAAACAGCCATGGGCCCGGCAGAGTAGCCAGCAGATTTGCGAGTACGCCAGAACCATGCGGGAGTTTTTCCTCAACGTCTCCCGTTACCCCCGTTATCTGGTGGCCTTCACCCTCGGGGTGATGAACTCCGTCGCCGAACCCCTGGCCGCACGCCGGAGCAATCCCGTCACGGCCGTGGCCTTGATCGGCGCCTTGATCAGCGGTGGAATCAGCCTCACCTTGGTGCTGCGTGCCATGGTGAATTCAGCACCGATGGCGTGATGGCACAGGGGCGTCGAGTAGAGCGGGTGGCCGCCCTGATCCGCAAAGAAGTCAGCGAACTGATGATCAACGGCATCCGGGATGAACGGGTGCACCAGGGCATGGTGAGCATCACCGAAGTGGAGGTGTCCGGCGATCTGCAGCACTGCAAGATCTTCGTGAGCGTTTTCGGAGAGGCCCAGGAGCGCGACCAGGTGCTCGAGGGGCTTCAGGCAGCCAGCGGCTTCCTGCGGGGAGAACTGGGGCGACGGCTGCAGATGCGCCGCGCCCCCGAGGTGGTGTTCCAGCTGGATCGGGGCCTGGAACGCGGCACCTCCGTGTTGGGGCTGCTGAATCGCCTCGAAGACGAACGGCAGGAGCGGGGCGAGATTCCACCCGGAAGTGATGAAGAGCTAGGCCGCGATGAACAGCCTCCCGGCTGACAACCTGCGTCGCCGGGTGGCGGAACTGCTGGTGCTGCGGGCCAGTGGCCATCAAAGCGACCAGCAGCGCCGCTACCCGCAGTGGGAACTGCCGAACAGCGAACTGCAGCGTCTGCTGCAGGAGGGTGTTGGCGGCGTGATCCTGCTGGGGGGCAGCGCCGTGGAACTGCAGCAGCGCACCCAGCAACTGCAGGGCTGGAGTGACCAGCGATTGCTGTTCTGCGCCGACGTTGAAGAGGGCGTGGGCCAGCGCTTCGAAGGAGCCAGCTGGCTGGTGCCGCCCCTGGCCCTTGGGCGTCTCCACCAGCGGGACCCCGAGTTAGCCTTGAATTTGAGTGAGCGCTATGGCCGCTGCACCGGCGAACAGGCCCGTCGCTGTGGCCTGAACTGGGTACTGGGCCCAGTTTGCGACGTCAACAACAACCCCGCCAACCCAGTGATCAATGTGCGGGCTTGGGGGGAGGATCCCAACAGTGCCAGCGCCCTGACAGTGGCCTTCCTGGGGGGACTGAAGCAAGCGGGTGTTCTCGGATGCGCCAAGCACTTTCCAGGCCACGGCGACACCAACAGCGACTCCCATCTGGACCTACCGGTGCTGCCCCACAGCCGCGAGCGGCTGGATCAGATCGAACTGCCGCCTTTTCGTGCCGCCATTGCCGCCGGTGTGGACAGCGTGATGACGGCCCATCTGGTGCTGCCGGAACTGGATCCGCAGCAACCGGCCACCCTCTCCAAAACCGTGCTCACCGATCTGCTGCGGCGCCAGATGGGCTTCAACGGTCTGGTGGTGACCGATGCCCTGGTGATGGAAGCGATCAGCGCGCGGCACGGCGCCGCCGAAGCAGCTGTGCTGGCCTTTGAAGCCGGGGCCGACCTGATCCTGATGCCGGCGGATGCTGATGCCGCCATCGATGGTCTCTGCGACGGCTTCAGCAGCGGACGGCTGCCCCTCGAGCGGTTGGAAGAGAGCCTTCAACGCCGGGCTCATGCGCTGGCATCGATCCCAACCAGCACACCTTCAGGTCCGATCGTTACCGCAGCCGAGCAAGCTCTTGAAGCTGAGCTGGTGGGTCACAGCATCACGGTCAGCGGTACAGCGGTTCACCCGGAAGCAGGAATCAACCTGGTGCGCGTGGATGCAATGGTGCCCAGCGCAGCCGCCCTCAGCGGCTGGTCACCGGCCCTGCGCATCCCTGAAGCCGAGGGATTTCGCTCGGTGGTGCTGCATGGCGAGGGCCTGTCGCCCTGGAGCGGCCAGCCGGAGGGCCCCCTGGCGCTGGACCTCCTCGGTGATGGAGCGGTGCTGCTGCAGCTGTTTCTGCGGGGCAACCCCTTCCGCGCCGGGCGAGATGCCCAAGAACCCTGGGCCGCAACGATCCAACAACTAATCGCCCTCAACCGCCTGGCGGGAGTGGTGATCTACGGCAGCCCTTACCTCTGGGACAGCCTGCAGCCGCTTCTGCCCAGCGGCTGCCCTGCCGCCTATTCCGCCGGCCAGATGCAGGAAGCCCAACGCCAGGTACTCACCGCGCTGTTCCCCACCACTACGCCGACTGGCAAAAGCGGTGCATTCACCGACTGACCACCGCCAACCAACCGCACTGGCCAACCGCATCTAATCTCGCGCCAACCTCAAGCCGCCCGGCCATGCTCAGCCTCTCGATGATCGTGCGCGACGAAGAGGCGCGTCTCGGAGAGTGTCTGCGCTCCGTGCAGGGCTTCGCCGAGGAGATGGTGGTGGTGGACACCGGCTCCACCGATGCCACGGTGGCCATTGCCGAGGCTGCTGGAGCAAGGGTTGAACAGATCACCTGGCCGGGTGACTTCGCTCCAGCCCGCAACGAGGCCCTGGAATTTCTCAACGGTGACTGGGTGCTGGTGCTGGACGCGGACGAGCAGCTGCGTGCTGAGGCCATCCCCGCACTCAAAGCCCTGATGGCCCAGCCCGATGTGCTGGTGATCAACCTGCTGCGCTACGAAGTCGGGGCCGCCATGGCGCCCTATTCCAGCGTCAGTCGTCTGTTCCGCCGCCACCCTTCGATCCGGTGGAGCCGGCCGTACCACTCGATGATCGACGACAGCGTTCGCACCCTGCTGGAGACGGAACCCCAATGGCGCATTGCCGATTGCAGTGAGCCGGCAATCCTTCATGACGGCTACCGACCTGAGCTGCTGGCCGGCAGCGACAAGGCGGATCGGCTGCGGAAGGCCATGGAAGACGACCTGAAGAACCGTCCCGGTGATCCCTACGCCAGCGCCAAGCTCGGGGGACTGTTGATCAGCGAAGGCAAGACCGAAGACGCCATTCCCTTGCTGCGAAGCGGTCTGAAGCAGTGCGCAACGGCCAGTGCCGAACGCTATGAGCTGCTGCTGCACCTGGGCCTGGCCCTGAGCCCCAGTGATCCCACCCAAGCGGTGAGCTGCTACCGGCAAGCCCTGGAGATCCCCCTGGACACGCGAGTGAGTCTTGGAGCGCGTCTCAACCTGGCAGCCCGACTGATGGAACAGGGAGACCTTGCGGAAGCCATCAGCCTTACCCAAACCGCCGCCCAGCGGGCTCCTGAAGTGGCCCTCGCCTGGTACAACCTGGGGTTGATGCAGCGGAGGCGCGGCGACCTCGCTGCGGCCCTGGAGGCCTATGGGCGCGCTCTCAGCCTGGATCCCAACAACGCCGAGTGCCATCAGAACAATGCTGTGGCGCAATTGCTGGGCGGCAACATCGACGCCGCTCGCAGCAGCTTCATCCGCGCCATCAACCTGCTTCAGGCTCAAGGAAGCGCCGACGCAGCTGAGCAACTGCGCGAGAAGGTGCGGGGGATCGTGAAGCTGGACGGGGAGGCTGTGGCTTGAGCCATCCCTTGCAGAGCCGAACGGTGATCGTCACCCGCGCGGCCGACCAGCAGGGGGCCGCGAGACAGCTGCTGGAAGAGCGTGGGGCAACGGTGCTGGACCTTCCGGCCCTGGTCATCGGACCACCCGACCACTGGGGCCCCCTGGATGATGCCCTCGAGGACTTGGAGAGCTTTCACTGGCTGGTGTTCTCCAGCGCCAATGGCGTGCAGGCCGTGGAGCAGCGGCTGCAGCGCCTCGGCCGTTGCCTGGCCCGACGCCCCGCCAGCCTCAAGATTGCGGCGGTGGGTCGCAAAACGGCGCAGGTGCTGGACGACCTTGGGGCAGCTGCAGATTTCGTGCCCCCGAGCTTCGTGGCCGACAGCTTGATCGATCACTTCCCAGTCTCGGGCTGGGGCCTCAAGATGCTTTTGCCACGGGTTCAAAGCGGTGGTCGCACCCTGCTGGCGGACGCCTTCGGTGAGGCCGGGGTAAGGGTGGTGGAAGTGGCGGCCTACGAGTCCGGCTGCCCCGCCGCGATGCCGGAGCCAACAGCAGTAGCGCTAGAGGAGGGCAGGGTCGATGCCATCGCCTTCAGCAGCGGGAAGACAGCGGAGCACACCGCGCAACTTCTGGAGCAACGCTTCGGCGCTGGGTGGGCTGAACGTTTGGAGGGGGTGAAGGTGATTTCGATCGGCCCCCAGACCAGCCGCAGCTGCCTCCAATGCTTCGGCCGGATGGATGCTGAGGCCAACCCCCACGATCTCGAAGGGTTAGCCGCAGCCTGCGCTCAGGCGATGCAGAAGGGATCCTGAGGCTCATCGTTCAGCGCCAGGCGAATGCAGCCGCGCGCCACATCGATGCTGAGCACCGACCATCCTGTCGGAAGCAGCACCGGAGCATCCTCGCCGCAGCGGCCATCGGAGACCATACAGATCACACCGCTACCGGTGGGGGTGGTCACCATGGCTCGTTTCTGATCTCCCACCAGCAGAACCCCCGTCAGGGTGAGGCCGGTCGTGGGGTCCTGATCATCCGCAGCCTCCATAGCAACCAGAGGGCCAAAGGGATCCTCCCGTCCGCCGGGGGCGGCCTGCTGCACCTCCTCAGCCGAAGGCAGAGGGATGAGACCAATCGGTGGAGCCGCCGACGCTGACGTTTCCGGCAGCGGCGCAGGTTTCACTGGCACCGGTGGCAGCACCGTGGCCGTTGGCGTTTCACCGCCACAGCCACCAACGACCACCAACACGGCAACAGGGGCAAGCCAGCGCTCAGCCGCCTGCTTCCACCAGGTCACGGAAACGGTCAAGGTTCGCCTGGAGCTCCTTGGTCACGATGCCCCCCAGGATGCTGGGTTCCATGAGCGGTGCCAAGACCCCAGGCAGTTCGTAGCTCACACTCAGCTTGACCACAGTGCGGTCATCGGCTTCGGGGTAGAAGCGGACAGCCCCTTTGGTGGGCAGCCCCCCCACCGATTCCCAGTGCAATTGCTGGGCTTCGACCCGCTGCGTGATTCGGGCTTTCCAGCTGAAGCGGAAGCCCTGGGCCGCCAAGGTCCAATCGGTGAGATCGGGATCCTCCAGGGGCTTAACCGATTCAATCCATCGCATCCAACGGGGCATCGCTTCGAGATCACTCCAGACCTCCCAGACCTTGGCGGCCGGTGCATGCACCTCGGAGGTGACCGTGTGTTCGAGCCAGCGTCCCATCAGGCCACCGCCGCGTTGGTCGCCAGCTTTGCAGGCTGATCGAGGATGGCAGCCGCTGCCAGATGACCGCTCATCGTGGCCCCCTCCATCGAATCGATGTAGTCCTGGCGGGTATAGCTGCCGGCCAGGAAGAAATTACGAATCGGCGTGCGCTGCTCCGGGCGGTAGGGCTCCATGCCCGGGGCTTCCCGGTACAACGACTGAGCCAGTTTCACCACGTTGCTCCAGGTGAGCTTGAGGTTGCAGGCCGAGGGGAACAGCTCGCGCACTTGGCGGTCGGTGTGGGCCACGATCTCATCCACCGACTTGGGAATCCAGGGATCACCTGGAGTGAGCACGCATTGGAGCAGGGAGCCTTCTCCCTCCTTGCGGTAATCCTCCGGGCTGGCCAGGGCCAAATCGGCAAAACAGCTGAAATCGGCATCAGCCGTGTACAGCAAGTTGTTGAGCCCCGTGGGTGTTGCCACATCCCGGCGCTGGGCTTCCTGGGCATCGCCCAGCTCAGTCACCCAGCCGTCGTAGCGGAGCTGAACGGTGGCCACGGGCACGGCCTCCAACTGATGAATCGCCTTGAACTGGGGGTAACGGTTCCAGGCCTCGGGCAGCAGTTTCTGAATCCCGGGAACATCACACGCGGCCAGGTAGGCGTCAGCCTCAACACGGATGTCTCCTTCGGGCGTTCCCAGCTGCAGGCCTGTGATCTCAGGGGATTCACCCTCGCTGTAGTCCACCTGCTTCACCCGGTGACGCAGATGCAACTTGCCTCCACGCTGCTGGATGTAGTCGAAGATCGGACCCGTCAGCCAGCGGTGGGGTGATCCCTTCAGCAGATTGAGCTTGGAGGCTTCCGTCTTGGCCGCAAACATCATGAAGATGGTGAGCATGCAGCGGGCGGAGATGGCCTCGCAGTCGATGAAGCCCAGGGCATAGGCAATGGGATTCCACATCCGCCGGATGCTTTCAGGGCTGCCGCCATGGCCCACAAACCAGTCCTGGAAACTGACGGAATCGAGAGCTCGGATGGTGCGCATCGCCCCCTCGTAATCCACCAGACCCCGCACGATCGGACTAGTACCCAAGGCCAGGGCATTGCGCAGCTTGTCGATCCAGCTGAGCTGCGGTGTGGTGAAAAACGCCTTGAGGCCGTTGAAAGGTGCACCGATGGGGAAGCGGAAATCCAGCTCCCGCAGATCACCTCCCTTGTTCACGAACAGGTGCGTGTGCTGCTTCGGCAGAAGGTTCTCGAACGCTCCCACCTTGCGCATCAGGGCAAAGAGGTTGGCGTAGTTGAAAAAGAAGACGTGCAACCCCATCTCGATGTGGTTACCGCCCTCATCCACCCAGCTGCCCACCTTGCCGCCCATGAAGGGGCGGGCTTCGTAGAGATTCACCTCATGGCCTGCATCCACGAGGTCAACTGCAGCGGAGAGGCCGGCGAGGCCGGAACCAACGATCGCGACCCGCACAAGATCTGGTCAACTAAGGCGACTCTATGTATGAGCGTTCATAGAGTGAGAGCACGAGCCTGCGTCGACCATGACTTCCACCCCCGATACCGCGCCGGCCCATACCGCCAAAGACGGCAAGGGCATCCTGATCACTGAACCGGCGATGCAGCAGCTCGCGAAGCTTTGTGGCGAACAGGGTGAGAACCAAGTGCTGCGCGTCGGGGTCCGCTCCGGGGGCTGCAGTGGCATGAGTTACACGATGGATTTCGTGCCCGCCTCAGACACCCTCGACGACGACGAGACCTACGAATACGTGGCCGCTGATGGCCAGAACTTCCGGGTGATCTGTGATCCGAAAAGCCTGCTCTACATCTACGGAATGCAGCTGGACTTCAGCACTGCCCTGATCGGTGGTGGCTTCAATTTCACCAACCCCAACGCCAGCCAGACCTGTGGCTGCGGCAGTTCCTTCGCCGTATGAGCGAAGCCGCGTGGGAATCTGAGGGGAGATCACTGCCCTCTCCCTGTTGATGGAGACTTCCCAGGACAACCTGTTTGAACAGGCCATGGCCCGCTATCAGGCCGGCGCCGCGGCCGAAGAGGTTCTGCCTGATTTCGCCCGCATCGTTGAAGCAGCTCCCCGCCAATCAGCTGGCTGGACCTGCCTGGCCTGGCTGCAGCTGCTTTGCGACCAGGCGGAGGAGGCGCTGCGGTCGGCACGTTTCGCCGTGAAACTCAACGGCCAGGACCCCCAGGCCAGGATCAATCTGAGCCTGGCGTTGCTGGAGACCCAATCCAAGGGCGTGCGCGACCACATCCAGGTGGTGCAGCAGGTGATGGCCCTGGCCCCAGAGGTGTCCAGTGAACTCAAGGCCTCGATCGCCGATGGGCTCGAGCGCAAACCCGGCTGGAAGGCCCTCGAAAAAGTGAAAGCCTGGCTTGAGCTCTGATCACAACGGACGCTCTGCCTGCCTGACAGACCCTGCATGACAGCCACCTGGACCATCAACCGCCTGCCGTCCCAGGTTCGCGTGCGGCCTCCATCGGATCGTTCGGATCCGAACACCTGGATGTGGTGAAGGGCACCCCGGCGATGGCACGCATCCTGCTTCTCAGCAATGGCCACGGCGAAGACCAGTCAGGCGCGCTGCTGGCCCAGGAGCTGCAGCAGAAAGGGCACAGCGTGCAGGCACTACCCCTCGCTGGGCTTGGCAGCCCCTATCGCAAAGCCGGAGTGCGGCTGCTGGGACGCAGCCATGAATTCAGCACCGGCGGCATTGGCTACACCAGTCTTCGCGGTCGCCTCACCGAGATCGTCCAGGGTCAAGTGCTGTATCTGCTCAGACGCCTGATCCGTCTGATCCGCTACCGGCATCACTTTGATCTGATCCTGGTGGTGGGGGATGTGATCCCCGTGATCGCGGCATGGCTCAGCCACCGCCCAGTGGCGACGTACCTGGTCGCCTACTCCAGTCACTACGAAGGGACGCTGCGCCTGCCCTGGCCCTGCGCCACTCTGCTGAAAAGTCGCCGGTTCAAAGCGCTTTACAGCCGCGATCAACGCACCGCCGAGGACCTCAGCAGGCAACTGCAACGGCCGGTGACCTTCCTGGGCAATCCCTTCATGGATTCGGTGCTAACAGCGGCACTCCCCCCGCCCACCAGCACGGCACGCATCGCTCTGTTGCCCGGCAGCCGCCGCCCGGAACTGGAGCAGAACCTGCAACTGCTGCTGCTGCTGATCGAGCTGCTACCCCGCACAGTTCACTGCAACGTGGATTTGGCCTTGGTGCCCAGCCTCGATGACAACAGCTTGCAGCGGCTCAGCGAACGATGCGGTTGGCATTTGGAGAGCGGAGTGCTGAAACGTGAGGGTGCCCGGGCGATCAACGTTTGCCGCGGGAGCTTCAGTGCCGTGCTGCAGCACAGCGACTTGGTGATCGGCATGGCGGGTACCGCCATCGAGCAGGCCGTGGGGCTGGCCAAACCGGTGCTGCAGGTACCGGGCCAGGGGCCTCAATTCACAGCAGCATTCGCTGAAGCCCAACGGCGCCTGCTGGGCCCCACGGTGTTCTGCGCCCCCGGAGAGGGTGGCAGCCGTGAGGCCTTGAAGGCCACAGCGGAGCTGGCCATGGCTCTGCTGGATCGTGCGCGAAGGGATCCTGGCTTGCAACAGCAATGCCAAGTGGAAGCCAAACGACGCCTCGGAGAAGCGGGTGGAGGCCCGAGAATGGCGGCAGCCATTTGCGCACTGCTTCCATGAGTGCCCCGTCAGAACCGGCCTGGAAACGCTGGCTCGACCGTCTGCTGATGGTGAATGTGCTGCTGGTGTTTATCGGAGCAGGAGTCTTCGCCGTTGCCGTGGTCAGACAGGGCCAAGGCGATGACTGGCTGATGGACCAGGTTCAGGTGTTGTGGCAACCCCTGTTCGCCCCAGCCATCAGCCTGCTGATCATGGCCGCCCTGGTGAGCGGCATCTTCAGCTGGTGGCAGCGGCGAGTGCTGAAGCCAGATCGGGGTAGCGGAAGCTGAAGTTCAGAGCATCAAGCCGCTCCGAAGCAACCTGCTGACCCTCCAACACCACCTTGGCGCCGTCCCCCAGCAGCACCTGCAGAACAGGGGCTGGCACCGGCAACAAACTGGGACGGCCCAGGCTGCGCCCCAACTGCTTGCAGAAGGCCGTCATGGACACCGGCTCGGGAGCCACGGCATTGATCACACCACTCCAGCTCTCGTCCTTCAGGGATTGAAGGATCAGAGCGCAGAGGTCACTGCGATGGATCCAACTCATCCACTGCCGGCCACTGCCGATCGGACCGCCAAACCCTGTGCGGAAAATCGGAAGCATTTTTCCGAGTGCGCCGCCGTCGGCGGCCAAAACAATGCCGATGCGCAAGGTCACCTGCCGAACCGCTGAAGGCACCGCCTCAGCCGCCGCTTCCCACCGCTGACACAAGCTCGCAAGGAAGTCGTCGCCCGGGTCGCTCGATTCGAGAAAACGCTTGTCCAGGCTGGATCCGTAGAAGCCAATCGCCGAGGCATTCACCAGCACCTTCGGTGGCGTTGCACAAGCCTTAATCGCCTTCACCAACTGAGAGGTCGTCTCCAGACGACTGGTTTCAAGCAACTGCCGGTGGGTCGGGCTCCAACGTTTTTCGGCAATCGGTTCGCCCGCCAGGTTGACCACCGCATCGGCCTGGTTGAGGGCATCCAACAACCCGGCGTCGGCCCAGGTGCTGCTGCTGGCGGGGTCGAACTGCATCCAGGTCAGTCGCCCATCCGCCCGTTCAGCGTCATAGCCACGGGCCAACCGGCGGCTGACCACCGTGAGCTGATGCCCGGCCTGGAGCAGGAGCGGCAGGAGCTCACGGCCAACAAAACCAGTGCAGCCAAAGAGCAGCAGACGCATGAAAGCGGTGGTGGTGCGGCTGGGAGGCTAAGGGGTTTGTGGGCGAATGGTTTTAGCCTGGTGCCATCACCTTCCCCTGCCATGGCCGAATCCGACGTCGCTGCCCCCGCCAAGGCCAAGCCTGCTGCGCTGCGCAAAGGTGCTTTGGTCAAGGTAAACAAGGCCGCCTACAGCGCCAGCCTTGAGGCCTCTGCCAGCGACCCCACGGCCCCCGACTACATCTTCGAAGGCCCCGGTGAACTGCTGGTGGTGAAAGGGGACTACGGCCAGGTGCGCTGGAACCGTCCCGTCCCCGACGTGTGGCTGCGGATGGATCAGCTGGAACCCTGCTCCTGATCCTGCTCTTGTTTGGAGGCGGGCTCCAGGGCCTCCTCCACGGAAGTGACGGCCGCTCGAACTGTCGTAATGGCGGCGGGGATGCGCCAAACAGCACCGGACAGCACGCCGCTGAGATCACCAAGCGCCGCCAGTACGGGATTCGAAACGCTGGCCCCATCCGCAGCAACGGCGGCCTGCCAGGGGTTCAAACCCGCCAAGCTCACCACACTGCGGTAAGCCGCTGGCCAGGGGTTATCGGGCAACAGCCGTTGCAGAGCCTCGAACTGCTCTGCTGCCTGAGCCGGGCGGTTTTCCAACACCGCCAGCAGAGCAAGGGTCCAACGCGGTTTTACCGCCTCCGGATCCTGGGCCAAGGTCTCCAGGGCCTCAGAACGCACCGGCTCGCGATAGCTGAAATGCCCATCGAGCATGTGCTCCTGCCCCACCACAGCGAATACCGGATCAAGCCCCACCGGCCCTGCCGCCAAGCCAGCGGCGAGATCGGGGAAACTCTCCGCGAAGGAGGGGCCTGAAATTGGATGCGTCGCGCGGCGGCGCCAGAGGGAATAACTTCCGCCCCGGGAACGCTCAAACTGATGCACCAGCTCGAACACACCACTGCTGCGCACTGCTTGATCCAGCCGTCGTGCGGCTTTGCGCACCGATCCCTGATTTCCTTCCGCTAACACCACCCATTCCGTCCGTGCCAGCACAGGCTCACGGTCTTGGAGGCTGCCCCCCAGCTGCCGGCCAACGGTCCGTCCTCCGTGGCGACGACCGTAAAAACTGACGTTGTGCTGGTTGAGGTCGGAGGTGCTGGGCACGACGATCAAGGTGGCAGGAGGAGTGCTGGGGTCTGCACCACCGGCAGCCTTCACCACAGCCTCCACCGGGCCATGGGGCCGATTCTCAAAACGTTGGAGCTGATGGGTCCAGCCCGCCGGAAGACAAGCCATAAGACCGGCACCGAAGAGGGGCCAGACCAAGCCGGGACGCTGGGCCTTCAACCAATGGCCCCACTGCAACCAACCCCGGGCCAGGAGCAACAACATGGAGGGGATGACAGGCGTGATGTAGCGGTCGCCTTTGTTCGGACTCAGCGTGGTGAGCACCCAAGCCGCCAACAAATTGATCAAAAGCCAGCGCCAAGACCATGGATCGTCTGTGGAGTGCTGCTGACGCTGCCAGCACCAAAGCAGCAGCCCCGACAAGCCCACCACCAGCAGCACGCCGCCCAACTGCTCCGGCAACAAGTTGGGATACCACAGCCAACTGGCCAGGCTGAGCACGCCGGGATCCCCTTCCCGAGACGCCGACTCGAACACAGCCCGGTTGGTGCCCCCGAGACTGGTGATCCAGTTGTGACGCAACCAGGGGCCGATCAGTGCCGCTGTGAGCAGGGGCAGCAACATGGCCTGCCGCAACCAGGAACCACCCCGCCGCAACGCGATCCCAGCGGCCCAGAGTCCTGCAGGGACAAGCACCAACAGAGCGCTCTGCTTCACCAGCACCGCAGCAATTGCTGCCAGGGTGCATCCCCAGGCCTGCCCCCAGCGGCCACCGTTTTTGGGATCGCACCAGACCCCGAGACGCCAGATCGCCAAACTGCAAGTGGCGACTAGGGCCATCTCCAGCACGTAGTCCGTGCGCAGATCCAGAAAGGCTGGCGTCAATGCCGCCAACAGGCAGGCGATCAGGGCCACGCCATCCCCCTGCAGGCGCCGTCCCCAGCCCGCCATCACCACCAGGAGCAACCCGTTCCAAAGACTGAGGCTCCAGGCCGCCTGCTCTGGAGCATCTCCAGTGATCGCCATCACACTGCCGTTCACAAGAGAGGCCAATGGCGGAATTTTTGGGGAAAGATCCAGCAGCGCCTGCCAACCCCGCCAAGCGCCACCGGGCAGCAGCCCCAAAGCGCGGCCATGGTCCATGGCGCTGTTGAGGTAGTCGGCCTGATCCCAGGCAGGAACACCGGTTTGCAGGTTCCACCACAGCCGATCCACCAGAGTGGAGAGCACCCAGATCAGGGCCACCAAAGCCCAGAAACGCCAACGCTGTTTCACACGATCTCCAAGCGACGCCGTTCATCTTGGAGCCGCTTGCGTCGCTGCTTGGCCTCCCGCAGCATCTCGCGACCATCGTGGAGATACCCATCCACATAACCCATGGTGTAGCGCTCCAGTTCGGCCAGAGCGTCCTCCACTTCCGAAAGGCAGTGGTACAGGCTCAGACCAAAACCACGGGCCGAGGCCGGCGTTGGCAATGACTGGAACAGTTGCTTGACCTTGTCCATCCGCCGTCCGCTCGACTCGAGATAGCTGCAGAACGCCTCCATCAGCTCCTCGTCGTAGGGATCAGCCGACAGTGCCTTGAGTTGCTTGGGGAAAGGATTGATGACCTCACCGAGCATGCGATCGATGGGGGCGTAAACCCGCCGCAGCCACTCCACCAAGACATCATCCTCAGCCACAGCACGGTCGTGGACGCGGCTGGCCCGGCGCAGCTCCGTCGGCGATGCCGCTCGGCCCGGCCCGGGCCGCGCGCGATCAAAGGCCTTCCGGCGCTCGGCATCGCCGAGAACTTCCCAGGCGGCATTGAGGGCCAGCATCCGCTGGTCGTCGCCACCGGCATCGGGGTGGTGCTGCTTCACCAGCTGGCGGTAAGCCACTTTGATTTCAGCGTTGCTGGCGGTGCTGCTGACACCAAGCACGGCATAGGGGTCGCTCACAGCTGGCCATCCCTCCGGGCGGGGAGCTGGGACGCAGCACTGAACATTGGGGTGGAAAGGTAGCGCTCGCCATAACTAGCCAGCATCACCACCAAGCGTTTGCCCGCCATGGCGGGATCTTGGCCCACCCGCAGGGCTGCGGCCATGGCTGCTCCACTGCTGATGCCGCAGAGCAGACCCTCCTCCCGGGCCAGGCGCCGGCCCACCTGCATCGCTTCCTCATCGCTCACCGTGAGGATCGAATCAATCCGATCCAGTTCCAGCACCGCAGGCACAAAACCAGCCCCAATCCCCTGGATGCGATGGGCCCCAGGAGGCTTCCCAGACAGCACTGCACTGGCTTCGGGCTCCACAGCAATCACCTGAAGCTGCGGCTGGCGCTGTTTCAACAAACGGCCACAACCGGTGATGGTGCCACCGGTGCCCACCCCCGCCACAAAGGCATCGATCTGGCCCTCGGTATCGCGCCAGATCTCCTCCGCCGTGGTGCGTTCATGCACGGCTGGATTGGCAGGGTTGTCGAACTGCTGCAGCAGATAGGCGTTGGGAATCTCATCCACCAATTCCTTGGCCAGCGCGATGGCCCCATTCATGCCCTGGGCACCGTCGGTGAGCTGCAACTCGGCGCCGTAGGCCCGCAACATCGAGCGACGCTCCGTGCTCATGGTGTCCGGCATGGTGAGAATCAGCCGGTAGCCCCGGGCCGCCGCCACCATGGCCAGGGCGATCCCGGTGTTGCCGCTGGTGGGCTCCACCAGCACCGTTCGACCGGGAACGATCGTGCCGGCCTGCTCCGCCTCCAGCACCATGCCACTGGCAATGCGGTCTTTGACCGAGGCGGATGGATTGAAACTCTCCAATTTGGCCAGGATCTCGGCCTGGCAGCCGCAGGTCTGGGGCAGACGGTTTAAGCGCACCAGGGGCGTGCCACCGATCAAGGCCGTGATATCAGGAGCAATGCTCATAGCTGCAGCTTGCCCGCAGATGGGCCATAAAAAAAGCCCTCCTATGCGGAGGGCTTGTTCTGTTTGTGTGTGAAGAAGGGTGTTCTTGAGGCCCAACCGAAGTTGGACCAAATGATCAGAACTTGAAGACGGTCTGGAGGACGGCACCGAACTGCTCCTTGCCAGATACACCCTGGGAGGAGTTGGACTCAGGCAGATAGAAGATTGCCGGAATCATGGTGATGTTCTTGGAGACCTTGTACTTCAGAGAGGCTTCCCAAGCGAGCTCGGGAGCATCGGGATCAGTACCGTCTTGGGACTCAACGTACAGGGGAGCACCAAAACCAACAGCCAGGCTGTGGGGAGTATTGGCGACTTTGTCCCACTGCAGACCAACCATCCAAGTTTGGGCCTCGTCGACGGTGCTTCCTTCGAGATCAGACCAGCCATAAGCAAGGCTGACGGAAGGAATGAAACCTGTCTCTTCAGGCTTCCAGAAGCCGTTCAGAGCAAAGTTCTGAGAATCGACGTTGTCACTTCCGCAGCTCTGCTTAACAGCCTTGTAGGCAGTGCCGAAGCCTGCGCCACATTGGCCATAGCGGTAGCCAAGGGCCGCGCCCCACTCCTTAGTGCCGTAACCCAGCTGGGCAGTGGTGTTGCCCTTGGATTTAGCAGTGAACATGCCTTTACCAGAGCTGGCCTGCTCTCCGTCATCAGCGACGTAGTTCAAGGCAGCAGTCAGGCGAGGCTCACCCTTGGCAACTTTTTGCTTCCAGATCAGACCAACGAGACCGCCGGTCTCTTTGTTGTAAACGTTGCCAGCACCGAATTGACCACCGAACATATTCAGGGTCTTCACCGTGTAGGCCGTGGGCTTCATGCCCAGGCTTTCGGTGTTACGAGCCATAGGACCAACGATGGCCGTCAGACCTGAACCCACAGGGAACTTGTAGTACAAGCGATCAAGCTTGAAGGTGTTGCCGGACATACCGGAAACATCCAGCTTGCGGAAGCCACCAGAGAAAGCAGCGCCATCCTTCATGTTGCCTGCACGCAGGCGAGCAAACAGAAGATCCTTACCGGTGAAGGAAGTCTTCAGGCCGAGGCGGTAGTCGTAGGAGAAGCTGAGCGCGTCGTCGTCAGCTTGAGCGTCGGAAGCCTCAGAATCCATGAAGCCAGTCACAAAGGTGGCTTTACCTTTGAGCTTGGTGGTGGTGGAGAACTGGGTTGCTTCCAGTTCGCCAACGCGGGCCTCGAGGCCGTCAACGCGACCCTTGACGATGGCCATCTCGGTTTCGAACTCAGCCATCAGGCGACGCAGCTCGTCGGTCACTTCGGTGACGCGATCGAGACAGGCGTTCAGCAGGGCAGCCGCTTCGTAGCGGGTCATGGCACGGTTGCCACGGAAGGTGCCGTTGGGGTAACCGGCGACGCAGCCGTAGGTCTCAACCAAACCAGCCAAAGCCTGATAGGCCCAGTCGGTGGGGTAGACGTCGGAGAACTGGGAGACGCTGGTTACCTGATCAGCGGAAGCCGCGTAATCAGAAACGCCGTTGATGTTCAGCTCGGCGGCATTGGCGCCGGTGGCCAGAAGGCCAAGGGCGGCAGGAGCCACCAGCAGTTGCTGGAAAAGCTTCATTTTGGATTCCTCACACAGGAAATTGGCGCTACTACGCCAAACCGGATTTTGAGGGCTGGTCACTCGTTATCCAATGCAGCTTGTGCCGGTACTTACATCGACATGTATCAGCAGATACCGTTTGCATCTCAGCGGATTCTCTCTAAATAAACGATGCCCCCGCCCGGAGGTCCGGACGGGGGCTCTCGCCGGGTCCACTTTTGCCGCGGAACCGGATGATCAGTCAGAAGGCGCCGTTCAGCCGGCGTTCTCCGCGATCAGCAGACCCTGGATCAAACAACTGGAAATCATGGACACCTCCTCCTGAAGGATTGTGAATGCCGGCAACGCCTTCGGAGTTGTGCCCACCTCCCGAAGGAAGCTCACACCTCTCCACGCCACTGCATCCTGAACACAAGGACCATACTCAGTTTTTAATCAGATGAGAGCCACCCATGCGCTCCGGCTCAGCTCCTGACGCAGCACCCTGGATCGCATTGGTGGGACTTGGATTGGCCGCCGCCGTTCTGGCCCTAATCGGCCTCGGCGATCTCCCTTTGCGGGACTTCGATGAAGCCACCGTGGCCCGGGTGTCCCTGGAATTCCGCCACGGACTCGGAGAAGCCCCGTTGCTGCCAACCCTCTGGGACAGGCCTTACCTCAACAAGGCCCCTGGTCTGCACAGCCTGATCGCCCTCGTGATCGGAGCAACAACCCAACCCGACCAGCTCCCTTCAGAGTGGACGATCCGTCTGGCACCGGCCTTGCTGTCGTGCCTGGTGGTGCCCCTTGGAGGCTGGCTGCAATGGACGCTGCGGCCTGGGGATCGCTCCAGCGCCCTCGCCACCAGCGTGATTCTGCTGACGTTGTTGCCGGTAGCCCGACACGGACGTCTGGCCATGCTGGATGGCACCCAGCTGTCTGCCATGGCTCTGCTTTGGCTGGCCCTGCTGAAGCTCAACTGCAGCCGAACCAGCGCACTCTGGGGGGCCGTCGCCGGCCTGATGGCCAGCGCCATGCTGCTGCTCAAAGCCCCGCTGCTGATGCCCGCGGCAGTGGCCGCCGGTTTGGCACTGACCTGGGGCCAGGAGTGGAGATGCTGGAACAACAGATCGGCAGCCCTTATCGGAATGCCGCTGGGCCTGGCACCGGGGATCGGCTGGCATCTCTGGCATGCCCACATCCGAGGCAGCGAAGCGCTCTGGCTCTGGGGCGGTGATGGCGCTGGGCGGGTTCTTCTGGATGCTGGCGAGGGCAGTGATCTGGGCTGGCGGGTCCCGGTGATCGAAGTGCTGGAGGGAGGATGGGCCTGGCTGCCGCTGCTGCCCTTCGCCCTGGTCTGGGCCTGGCGGTGCCGTCAGAGCCGTTGGGGCCGTTGGTCTCTGTCCTGCCTGCTCACTTTGGCCGGGGCCATTCTTCCCCTGCGCACCCAGCTCCCCTGGTACAGCCATCCTCTCTGGCTGCCCATTGCTCTCCTCTGTGCTCCGCTGCTCGCTTGGCTGGTGGAGCAGCCCTCTTCTTCGTCGAATTCAGCTGGCAATCCAAAGCCCCCCTGGCGCTGGTTGCTGATGCAGCTTCCTTCGTTCTGGTGCGGACTCGGACTGCTGCTCCTGTTGCTTTGGCTGAGCAGCTTCAGCAGCATCGGCAGCGGCCTTGCGCCCTACCGCAGCCTGGCGGTTGTACTGGGCCTCGGCTGGTGTATGGGCGGATGGTGGCTGCGCTCTGGCGCACCACAGCGACGACAACTGGGGGTGATCTGCCTCAGCTGCGGCAATGTGGCAGCCCTGACCCTGCTGTTTCACTCCCCCCTGTGGTTGTGGGAGCTCAACGAAACCTGGCACGTAGAACCTGTGGCAGCCCTGGCCAGAGCCAACCCTGGAAGCGAGATCAGGCTGAGGGGTTACGACGAACGTCCCAGCCTGAACTGGTATGCCGAACAACGCATTCAGCGCTTCAAAGGTGGCCCAGGCCGCCGTCTCAGCGACAAGACCCAGAAGGACTGCATCACCGAAGGCCAGGCGGGGCGATGGACCCTGTCCAACTGTCGGTAACCTGAGCCCGACTGGAGCCCACTGTGTCGTCCACCGCGGAACGTGAAGGAACGACAAGCCAAAGCGGCCTGTCCATCGTGTTGCCCACCTTCAACGAGGGCGGTTCCATCCGCCAGGTGATCGAATCCCTGCTGCACCTAGGGACAGATCTTCCGCTTGAAATACTTGTCGTTGATGACGATTCCCGCGATGGCACCCCTGATCTGGTTCGCGCCCTTGCCCGCCAAGACCCCAGGATCCGGATCATCCAACGGGTGGGACGCTCCGGACTGGCCAGCGCCATCAAGGAAGGCTTGATCGCAGCCCTCTATTGCACCGCTGTGGTGATGGACAGCGATGGCCAGCACGAACCTGCCTCCGTTGAAGAAGCCGTGCAGCTGCTAAATCGAGAGGGACTGGACCTTGTGGCGGGGAGCCGCTTCCTCGACCACTCCGAAATACGAGGCCTCAGCGATCGACGCACCGATGGCTCCAACCTTGCCAACCGTCTGGCCCGTTGGAGCCTGCCAAGGTCATACCGGCACGTCACCGATTGCATGAGCGGCTTCATCGTGCTGCACCTCAACCGCTGCCTGCCGCTGGTGCGTCAAGTGGATGTGAACGGCTTCAAATTTTTCTATGAACTCCTGGCCATCAGCCGCGGGCGCTTGCAGGTGGGAGAGATTCCTCTGCGCTTTCAGCCGCGGCTGCACGGCAGCTCCAAACTCGATCTCGCCGTCCTCTGGGACTTTGTCGTATCTTTGATTCACACCGCAACCCTGCGACTGCTTCCTCGGCGGGCGATCAGTTTCGGGCTTGTGGGCGCCTCAGGCGTGGTGGTGCAGCTGCTGTCCACAGCACTGCTAATGGGCCTGTTCAACCTGGCGTTTCAGCAAGCACTTCCAGTGGCCGTGATCACCGCCGCAAGCTCGAACTATCTGGTAAACAACGCTCTGACCTTCCGCGACCGACGCCAGAGCGGACGTCAACTAATCCAGGGGTTGCTGAAATTCCTACTGGTGGCATCTCTGCCCGCGCTTGCCAACATTGGCCTTGCCACAAGCTTTTACAAGCTGATACAGGACCATGCCCTGTGGGCTCAACTGGTCGGGATTGTGGTCGTCTATGTCTGGAACTATGCGGCCTCATCCCGCTTTGTCTGGAACAATCCCTAGGCCGGCCTGGCTACCCATCGGCCTGGGAAGCCTGCTGCGGCTGGTGCAGATCTGGATGCCGGTGCTGGGGGTCCACAGCTGGAGGCAGGCCGACACCGCCGCAATGGCAAGACATTTCGCTGAACAAGGCACCCCCATTTGGCTTCCACAAATCGACTGGGGCGGTGCAAGCGCCGGATTCGTGGAGTCGGAGTTTCCCATCTACCCCTTTCTGGTGAGCCGCCTTTATGCGCTGGTCGGCCTTCACGAGTGGCTAGGCCGCGGTCTGTCGGTGCTCTGCAGCGCCTTGACCATCTGGCTGGTGATGCGCTTTGGCCGGCGTTGGTTCAACCCCCAAGCTGGGTGGTGGGGGGGTCTGGTCTTTGCCATCGCACCTTTGGGGGTGTATTTCGGGCGCGCCTTTCAAGCCGAAGCCCTATTGCTGCTCTGTGCCGCAGGGGCCCTGGAGAGCCTGAGCCTCTGGAATGAACGACGGTTGCCCTGGTCCATGGGCTTGAGCTGGTTGTGCTTCACAACTGCCGGGCTAATAAAAGTGATCCCCCTGCTCTGGCTGGGGCTACCCCTGCTGATGGTTCAGCTCAGCTCCAATCCACAAGGCCAGGCCCCACCCCTTCGCACCCTGCCTGGCCGGGTACTTCGCCTGCTGAAATATCCGGGCTTCTGGCTGTACATAGGCACCAGCCTGTTGACGATCGCTAGCTGGTACTGGCATTCCCATCAACTGGGCCAAGCCAGTGGTCTGAGCTTCGGTTTCTGGGGATCGGGAACCGATCGCAGCAGCATCAGTCTTCTGCTGGACCTCAACGGCTGGATCAACCTCCTGCTGAGGGTGGGCCTTCGTGTTCTGGTGTTGGTGGGAGTGCCGTTCCTGCTGATCGGCTTCAAATCAAGCTGGTGCAGCGCGGGTGGGCAAATCGCCATCAGCGGCGTAGTTGGAGTGCTGCTCTGCACAATCGCCACCATGCGTGCAAGCACAGTTCACGAGTACTACCAACTACCGCTGCTGCTGTTCAGCTCCCCATTAATCGGCTTGGGCTGGCAAACCTGGTACAAACAAAGGCCCCGCTGGCAGCCTCGATCATTGCTATGCCTTGCCCTGGCGGTAAGCCTCACAGTTCTCTCAGTGGATTACTGGGCTCTGGAGTATCGCCAGCGAGAGGCGTGGATGCCGTTAGCCCTCACCATCCGCAGGGATCTGCCCAGCGACGCGCGGATTGTGAGTATTACCAGCACCGATCCCACTCTGCTCAACCTGGCTCGCCGTCAGGGCTGGCTGATCTCCAGCAAACACCTCACACAAGAGCAATTGCAGCACTGGAAACATGCTGGAGCCAGCCATCTGGCCGGCAGCTTCGTGTGGGACAACACCTACCGACCGATGCCGGAACAGCAGCAACAGCTCCTGCAGGAGATGGTGGACGCAAGCCCACGCGCCTGGGTGGACCCGCGCAGCAAGACCTACCTGATCCCGATCGATGATCTCCAGTCCGAGCAATGACTCCCGGCGATCGCGCCCGCAGAGCTGCCCCCCGCTGCTGATAGTCCTGTCTGTAGGGCTAGGTCTGCTGCTCTGGGGCATCACGGCGGCACGCCATGGCCTGCTGCAAAGCAATGCCTACGACCTGGGGCTGTTTGATCAGTGGGCCTGGCTGATCGGCTCAGGGGCAGCGCCCATCTCCTCGATGGAGCATGTGCATGTGATGGCCGATCATGGCGCCTGGATGCTCTATCTGGCGGGCGGGGCCTATCGAATCCTGCCGAGCATCCATTGGCTCCTGGCCAGTCAGGCACTGGCCCTGAGCATCACTGCGGTGCCGATTTGGTGGCTCACACAGCAGGCGGGTTTGGGACCTCGGCAGTGCTGGCTGGTCTGCGCACTGTGGTGGCTGCAGCCGGTGGTGTTCAACGCCGCTCTGTTTGATTTTCACCCCGAAACCTGGGTGATGCCCGCCTTCGCTCTGGCGCTCTGGGCCGAGCGCAACAGCCGACCCCAGATCTGGTTTGGCTTGCTGCTGCTAATGCTGGGCTGCCGCGATGGCTTGTTACTGATAATCGCTGGCATGGCCATCGATCTTGCTTACCGGCGGCGTTGGCGCTGGAGCCTGGCGGCCTGGGGCCTGAGCATCGGCTGGCTGCTGATGCTCAGCCGTTGGCTCTACCCACTGCTCCGGGATGGGGAAGGCCCCAAAGCCGCATCGCGAATGTTCAACCATTTGAACGGCGATCCGCTCACGGTTCTCAGTGGCCTGGATTGGGCCGGAGGAGCTGAATATCTGCTGCTGCTTTGCCTGCCCTGCATCGCCCTGTGGCGTCGGACCTCGCTCAGCACGTTGCTGATCGGACTTCCGCTGGTGCTGGTGAATCTGCTCTCGGCATCCGCGAGCTACCGCACCCTTGTGCATCACTACAGCCTGCCCCTGGCACTGGTGGCCGTGGTGGCCTGCATCGATGGCCTGCAGGAAAAAGCCCAGCCCCAGCGGAGCTTTCCCTGGATGCTGTGCTGGGCGGTGGCCTGTTGGCTGGCGCTGGCCAAGCCCTGGTTCTTCTCCGGGCCCTACCTGACGCGAGTGCCCCAGCTAAAAGGCGTTGGTGAAGCGCAGGCTCTGATCCAACCGGAAGACGCCGTGCTCACCACGAGCTATCTGGTTCCACAGTTCAGCCAACGGATCAACGTCGGCTTCCCGAAGACCAAACAGGTCATTGCGGAGTGGAACGTGCTGCTGCTCAATCCCAATGACCCAGGCTGGGGTTCGAGCCGAACAATCCAGGAAAGCTTACTTGCTCAAGCGAAGGCAAGGAGCTGGACATGCCGTAGCTGGCTTTCGGGACTGGTGCTGTGTCGAGAACAAGCAGTTTCAAATCATGAGTGACATCACCGCGGGAATAAACACATCTGCATTTCACCAAAAGCAACAAGTGATTCAAGAAATCGAATAAACCCCTGCCATAGGCCCAAGAAGTTGAAGGCAAGAGAAAAACAAAGACTCAAACAACATCTCCTACGACGCAAAATCAAACGACGAAAAACTCGATCGCACATCATTCTTGGAATAAAAAAGAAGGAGATCCAAGCCAGAGCAGATATTGTTGAAAAAAGATTATCACCAAATTCCTTCTTACCTAAAGTAAGTTTTCTCGAACAAGCCATTGGCAAATTGTTGCGATAATTTGTCTTTCGCTTCGCCAGGAATAACTAAGCACTTCTTCGAAAAGGACCGAAGATCTTTCGACCCATCCAATACATAGGACTTGTCTAAGTAAAATTTCAAAACAGTCAAATCTTTACTAGACAAACCATAGAGATACACACCAGACGAACGGCACTCAGCATTTATCACACTAGCTAACGACTTTAGTTCTTTATTAGTACTCCATATCAGACCTCCTCCCGCCAAAGCAGAAAGAGACAAAAACTGAGAGACAAAAATCACAAGAAATAATGCAAATGGAGTCACCTTTTTCAGAAAAAGTATTTTAAGACTAAAAGTACAAAAACACAATAACGAGCAAACAAGCAGAACGAAAAATGCAAAATAAATCGAGGCCTCTATTACACCTCCTGGTCGCAATAGATAAATCAGACAAGCCCCCAGCAAATAAAGGAGCCCTAAGAAGGCAATAAAATAAGCCTCAAACTTAAATTGTCGACTCTTTGAAGAAAGATCTATACGGGCTATATTTAAAGCAAAGAAAGGAACAAGTGGAATCAAATAATGATAATGCCTCGTACCCATCAATGATAATGTTGATAGATATATCAGCGGAAACAACACCGCAAGAGAATTGATCTCACTTTTCAACGAAGCAAAAACTGACGGCGATAGACCCTTTTTTACAGATTTAGCATTCGAAAGAATAATAAGAAATAGAGGAAAAGTAAGGAGTAAAGCCCTCGAAAAATAGAAAGAAATACTCGGGAATGCTCCGAATCCAGTCGCACCAACCTTCTTAGAGGCAAAAGAAAATAACGACAGCAGTCCAGCGCTGCCATGATCAATAAAAACAGCATGTAAGTTTAACAGCAATGGGAAAGAACCCAAAAGCACACCAAAAAAAGTCCAGGCCCAAAAAGATACAGATTTATAGTAGTATCGAGAAAGAATCAACGGCACCAACGAAATGATAGGGATAAGCGCAACAAAACTGCGCACAAAAAAAGCCAGGGAAATGCATACCCCAAGGCCAATCATTTTTAAGCGGCTTGACAAATAAGATGACTCATTTATTGATACCAAGAAATGTACCTGGGCAATTACAATCAAAACAAAAAACATATCCGGACCTGATGTGCGCGAATATTGAAAGTAAAGAGGTGTAGCCAACAATGCCAATGACGCAACAAAAGATCTGCGCGAATTAAAGTATCGCCGCGAGACAAAGTAGAATAAGCTTGTGGCAATTATTGCCGATAAAATACTCGGCAATCTAGCTGCCCAATCGCTGACACCAAAGAGCTTAAAGCTACTCGCAATTGGCCAGTATGATCCAACTGTCTTATGATGAGGAGTTAAAAATGGTGAAAGCCAATCCCCAGACTCGAAAAGAAGTTTGGCTCTTCTTGCGTATAAACCCTCATCGTGAGCAACCAAGCTTTGCGTATCGAACCAAAATAGAGTTATGAACGAGATCAACAGCAAGATAAATATAATTAGAACATGGCAGTGCGTCTGATGTTTCATTGATCTTAGATGGGTAGCATTTTCTTTGAAAATATCTTCTTGGATTAGCAAAATCTAATTGCTACAGCAATTCTCATCGAATACCTCCAAGAAATTTATTTTTCGGCTTGACCTCCTGGAAAATATCATATCCTTCGTACTTCATAGAGATAATAGCGTTCAGGTTCATTATAGGATCGCAGAAACTGCTTAATAAAGCTGATCGTGAATCCCTCAGAGAGCCGCAAATCTACAGAATGAAAGCTATCACCCAGATCTGAACTTTTACTTAAAATCACAAGAAGTGAGTCTAAATTTTTATTCTTTTTCATATAATCTAAGATATGGTTTAATGAATCCTCTCGGCGCAAATTTGAATCTCTATTTATCCACTCTGTAAAAGTACCTCTTCTTTTTAATTCTGGATAATGAATCGAAGACCCAAGATAGCCCGACACAGAAGTCACTTCGACATCTCTAGTACCAAACAATGGCCAATTAGAATATTCCGAATTTCTTATAAATTCAGCAACCTCTTTGCTAGCAGAGTAAGGGTAAACTAAATCAAGCGAGACGCGATGTATTCCGGCAAAAAAATGTATCGAAAGAATAAAGACAATAAAATAAGAAAAATAGAAGTTTGATTTATGCTCGAATGTATCGCTCACAGGTTGTACCTCTATCGACAACATACCCC
>NZ_VTKY01000011.1 GCF_020514095.1 Synechococcus sp. MU1643
GGGGGGGGGGGGGGGGTGGCACGGCCAGTGGCTGCGGCTGCGTTCAGGCCGTTGTGCCGCCCCGTCTCCAATCCAGCTTGTGGCAGTTGTTGCCGGAGGTGATGCACTCAAGGATGGGTTGGTATCAGAGCGGCTGGATGCGGTTTTGATCGGTCCCGGGCTTGGGGAACCCATGCATTGGTGGAACCAGTGGTCGGAGCAGATGCTCAGCGTCGCTGGTTTGCTGGTGCTCGATGCCGATGGCATCAATGGTCTGGCGGCCAGGCCGCATGGGTGGCGTTGGTTGTTGCAGCGGTAGGGTCCGACCTGTCTGACACCCCATGCGGCCGAGTTTGCGCTGTTGTTTCCAGAGTGTGGTGCGGCTGATGCGCTGGAGAAGGCGATCTCCGCATCACGCTGTAGGCGTTACTGCATTTTGCTGAAGGGAGCGAATTCCCTGCGGGTGGATCCAACGGGTGCGGCGGTGGTCCTGACAGGTACGCCCCCTCGTGTGCCCCGCACCGGCCTGGGTGACCTGCAGGCCGGTTATGCCACCGGTTGGGACGCTCAGGCTGTTGCGGCACAGCAGCATCCCGGGCTGGAAAGCTTTGCTGCCGCTGCGGCTTTGCATGGTTTGGCGGCAGCTCGTGCTCGCTCCAGAGATGCTTCAACGATTGCGGATTGTTTAAAAATCAATACAGCGCGGTGTCAGAAAAAGCAAACAACGATGTTCAACAAAGTCTGAGCAAATGCGTCTTTTTGATCCTCTCGGCTCACAGGTCCCAAAAGAGCTTTTCTTGGTTTTTAAATCTTTCGCAAATCTGAAATGTTGCGGTTTGCTGTTCTGAATCTGAAGGGTTGCTGAAAACACATCGACATTCTTTCTGTTCGTAGGAAAGTCATTTCACTTCCGCAGCACCCAAGGTGTCCACAGCTTCCAAGCCGCTGGAGACGCAACGTCGGCGCAGCAGCGATCCCGTCAGTTGGTATCTCGCCAGCATCGGCAGAATTCCACTACTGACACCAGCTGAAGAAATCGAGCTGGGCAATCAGGTGCAGGCCATGATGGCCCTCACCGAAGACGGTTCCCGTGAGTTCGAGGATGGAGAACTCACCACGCCACAGCGTCGTCTTCTGAGAATCGGTCGCCGCGCCAAAGAGCGGATGATGAAGGCCAATCTTCGTCTTGTGGTCAGCGTTGCCAAAAAATATCAAGGCAAAGGTCTGGAATTGCTCGACTTGATTCAGGAGGGCTCCCTCGGTCTAGAGCGTGCCGTAGAGAAATTCGATCCCACCCGGGGGTACAAGTTCTCCACCTATGCCTTCTGGTGGATCCGCCAGAGCATGACCCGCGCCATTGCCTGCCAGTCGCGCACGATCCGGCTTCCCGTTCATCTCAGTGAGCGACTTACCACGATCCGCAAGGTCAGTCTTGATCTGGCCCACAAACTCGGCGCCATGCCCAGCCGTGTGGAGATTGCCGAAGCCATGGACATCCCTTTGGATGAGCTGGATTCGCTGTTGCGCCAGGCTCTTACCACCAGCAGCCTGGATGCTCCTGTCAATGGTGAGGAGGGGCGCAGCTTCCTTGGTGATCTGATCGCTGATTCATCCCTCGATGAACCGCTCGAGATCGTGGAACAGCGGATTCATCACGAGCAGCTGGGTCGCTGGTTGAGTCACCTGAGCGAACAGGAGCAGCACGTCCTGCGCATGCGCTTCGGGCTTGAGGGCAACGAGCGCCACACGCTGGCTGAAATCGGACGCCTGATGGAGGTGTCCCGCGAGCGGGTGCGTCAGGTTGAACTCAAGGCGCTTCGCAAGCTGCGCAATCTCACCCGTCGTCTCCCGAGCGGCATCTGAGCCAACTCAGGCAACATTGGTTTCAACAGATCCAGTTCAGCTGAATCAATCTTCCGCCCAGATGTAGCGAGTCAGTTCTGAGGGGTCTGGCTCGGGTGCGGAGAGGGCGAAGTCAACGCAGTCCTGAACGATGCCATCGATGTCCTTTTCGATTGCGCGCAGTTCATCGCTGTTCACTAGACCCGCTTCGGTCAGGTCCCGCTCGAGGGCTTTGAGGGGATCACGCTTGGCCCAGAACTGCTTCTCTTCCTCCGCTCTCAGTTCGTCCGGGTCAGCCAGGGAATGCCCGCGGAAGCGATAGGTGAGGCATTCCAGCAAGGTCGGACCTTCACCCGCTCTGGCCCGTTCCACGGCGCGTTGGGCCGCTGCTCGCACCGCCAGAACGTCCATGCCGTCGACTTCCTCTCCGGCCATGCCGAAGGAACTGGCCTTCCGCCAGATCTCCGGGTCACTGGTGGCCCTGTCGTGGGCCATACCGATGGCCCACTTGTTGTTTTCGACCACGAAAATGATCGGCAGCTTCCACAGCTGCGCCATGTTCATGCACTCGAAGAACTGACCGTTGTTGCAGGTTCCATCGCCGAAGAACGCTGCTGTCACGGAGTTGCTGGAGACATCACCGAGTGCGTCACGCTTGTAGCGGCTGGTGAAGGCAGATCCGAGTGCCACGGGAATGCCTTCGGCGATGAAGGCAAAGCCCCCTAGGAGGTGATGCTCCTTGGAGAACAGGTGCATCGATCCTCCACGACCCTTGCTGCAACCGGTCTCCTTGCCGAAGAGTTCGCTCATGACTTCGCGGGCAGGCACGCCGGCACTCAAGGCATGCACGTGGTCGCGATACGTGCTGCAGAACCAGTCGTGCTGACGCTTCATCGCACCAATCACACCGGTGCTGACCGCTTCTTGACCGTTGTAAAGGTGCACGAAGCCAAACATCTTGCCCCGGTAATACATCTCGGCGCATTTGTCCTCAAAGCGCCGGCCCAGGGTCATGTCCCTGTAGAGGTCCAATCCGGTGTCCCGGTCCAATGTGGCCCGTTGTGCCGTAACCAGTTTGGAGAGCCTTTCGGCATGGGGACCAGCAGTCGCAGTGCCAATCGGAGCGGAATCGACAGCGAGGTCCTGACCCATGTCCACCTAAGGGATTGCATCTAACTTTAAGGGCCAACCGATGAGCGATGGGCAAAACCCCAGACACTGACTAAGATCCGCGTCTCCTCGCAGCGGCGCTGTTGGATCTGCCCATCGATCATTTCCGACTTCTGGGCGTCAGTCCATCGGCAGAGCCTGAGGCGATTCTGCGTCGCTTGGAAACCCGCTGTGACAGTCCACCGGATCAGGGCTTTACCAATGAGGCTTTGCTCCAACGGGCCGAGCTGCTGCGTCGCTCAGCCGATCTGCTGACCGATCCTGCCGACAGGGCTGAATACGAAGCAGCTCTGTTGCGCCTCAGTCAGTCCCATCCCAACGGCACGGTGGGGTTGGACCTCTCCACCAGCAGTGAAGTGGCGGGCCTGATTCTGCTCTGGGAGGCCCATGGAGCTCTCGAGGCCTTCCAATTGGCGCGGCAGGGTCTCCAACCCCCTCAGGCCCCGGCCCTTGGTAGCGGCCGTGAAGCGGATCTAACGCTCCTAGCCGCCTTGGCCTGCCGCGATGCTGCCCTGGAGGAAAAAAACCAACGGCTCTACGAGTCGGCGGCCCAGCTTTTGATCGACGGCATTAAGCTGCAACAGCGAATGGGTAAGTTGCCCGATCAGCAGCGCCAGCTGGAAGACGCCCTGCAGGGGCTCACTCCCTTCAGGATCCTGGATCTGCTCAGCCGAGATCTTGGCGATCAGGACTCCCATCAACGTGGTTTAACGCTGTTGGATGAGCTGGTCGTGGCCCGTGGTGGTCTGGAGGCCGCCGATGCTGCTGGTAATCATCCTGGCAGCCTCGGCCAGGACGATTTCGAATCGTTCTTTCATCAGATCCGTTGCTTCCTGACCGTTCAGGAGCAAATCGATCTGTTCAGCCGCTGGTTTGAGGGAGGTGCCGCCGATGCCGGTTTCCTGACGGTTCTGGCCCTCACCGCCGCGGGCTTCTCGCGGCGCAAGCCCGAGTTCCTCGAGCAGGCGCGCGACCGGATGAAGACGCTTGCCAATGCCGACCTTGATCCCATGCCGCTGATTGGGTGTCTGGATCTGCTGTTGGGCAACGTCAAGGATGCGGATCGGCATTTCGCCGTCTTGAGGGATCCGGATCTGCAGGCCTGGTTCCTGAACCACCCTGGTGATCGGCTAGCCGCGCAATGCGAATACTGCCGGGCCTGGCTCGAACGCGATGTCTTGCCGGGATATCGCGACGTCGATGCCTCGGGCGCTGATTTGGATGCCTGGTTTGCTGATCGTGACGTGCAGGGCTTTGTCGATCGTCTCGATCGCAAGGCGTCGCGCCAGATCGGCTCTGAAGAGATCACCCTGGCCTGGGCATCGGCAGGGGATGCAGCTCTTGGTGCGTCGAGCGAACTGGCTGGATCGAACCAGGAGGTTGACTCCGAAGACGCGGATGCCACACCGCTCTGGCAGCAACGCTGGGTTCGCCCCGCTGCTGTAGCTCTTGCACTGGTCGGGATCACCGTTGCAGGTTCCGCTTTGCTTCGACGTAACTTGAATCCTGCTCCAATGTTGCCGGAAACCGCTTCATTACCCGCTGAGGAGGAGCAGGTTGAAGAGACACTGGAGCTCGACGCTGTTTCCTCCTTAGTGGATGATGAGCCCGTCGCGAGCCTGAAGGCCGATCTTGGGCCTTCAGCACTTTCTGAGCCACTGGTCAGTGATGACCCTACGGAAGCCGAGCTTCAGGCCTTGCTCCAGGGATGGCTTGATGCCAAGGCGTTGATGCTGTCTGGTCAGCAGGCTGATCTTTACGTCGTGGCGAGGGAGCCCCTGGTGAAGCGCGTGGAGCTTGAGCGGGCCGCTGATCAGGCTGCAGGGCGGTTGAAGTCGATTGATGCCGCTATCACCACCATCGAGGTTGTCGACCGCAAGCCTCAGAGGATCGAACTGCTGGCCCAGGTGGCCTACAGCGATCGCCTTCAGGCTGCAGACGGTACCGTCATTGAAGAGACAGCACCGACTGATTTCATCGTGACGTATGTGCTTGGTAGAGATGGCACCCAATGGCTTTTGCACGACTACATCCCGGGCTCCTGAGTTGCTGGATTGAGTTGCTTGACCGTCGCTTTTTACGATCACTCCATTGATCCAGGGGCGTAACGCCGATGTTCGACGAGCTTTCAGCCCGTTTTGAGGATGCGGTCAAGGGGCTGCGTGGCCAAGACAGCATCAGCGAAACCAACGTCGATGGAGCCCTGAAGGACGTCCGTCGGGCCTTGCTTGAAGCCGATGTCAGCCTGCCGGTGGTGAAGGAGTTCGTGGCTGACGTCCGCGACAAAGCCGTTGGTGCTGAGGTGGTGCGCGGGGTCAGCCCGGATCAGAAGTTCATTCAGGTGGTCCATGAACAGCTGGTGGAGGTCATGGGGGGCGATAACGCTCCTCTGGCGAAGGCGGCTGAAGCTCCCACCGTCGTGTTGATGGCCGGCCTTCAGGGTGCCGGTAAAACCACAGCGACGGCCAAGCTGGGCCTCCACCTCAAGGATCACGGTCGCCGAGCCCTGATGGTGGGTGCCGACGTCTACCGACCAGCCGCCATCGAGCAGTTGCAAACGCTCGGTGCTCAGATTGATGTGGAGGTGTTCAGCCTCGGTGCTGAGGCCAAGCCGGAAGACATTGCGGCCGCTGGTCTGGCCAAGGCGAAAGAGGAAGGGTTCGACACGCTCCTGGTTGATACCGCCGGTCGCCTCCAGATCGACACCGAGATGATGGAGGAGATGGTGCGGATCCGCACCGCTGTGCAGCCCGATGAGGTGCTGCTGGTGGTGGATTCCATGATCGGCCAAGAAGCAGCCGAACTCACCCGCGCCTTCCACGACCAGGTGGGGATCACCGGAGCGGTGCTCACCAAACTTGATGGTGATTCCCGCGGCGGTGCCGCCCTCTCGATCCGCAAGGTGAGCGGTCAGCCGATCAAGTTCATCGGCACCGGCGAGAAGGTGGAGGCCCTGCAGCCGTTCCATCCCGAACGGATGGCCAGTCGCATCCTCGGTATGGGTGATGTGCTGACGCTGGTGGAGAAGGCCCAGAAGGAGGTCGAACTCGCCGATGTCGAAAAGATGCAGAAAAAGCTGCAGGAGGCGACGTTTGATTTTTCGGACTTCGTGAAGCAGATGCGCTTGATCAAGCGCATGGGCTCGCTTGGGGGTCTGATGAAAATGATCCCAGGCATGAACAAGATCGATGACGGCATGCTCAAGCAGGGGGAGCAGCAGCTCAAGCGCATCGAGGCCATGATCGGCTCGATGACACAGCAGGAGAGGGAAAACCCCGACCTCCTGGCGAGTCAACCCTCAAGGCGTCGCCGGATCGCCAGCGGCAGCGGTCATCAGGCTGCAGATGTGGACAAGGTGTTGGCCGACTTCCAGAAAATGCGCGGCTTCATGCAGCAGATGAGCCAGGGCAGCATGCCCGGAATGGGAGGCATGCCTGGGATGGGCGGAATGCCAGGTATGCCCGGAATGGGTGGAATGCCGGGCATGGGTGGTGGAATGCCTGGTATGGGAGGCATGCCCGGGGGTGGTGGTCGCCCCGGTCGCGGTGGACCGCCGAAGCGGCAGCGACCCGCCAAGAAGAAGAAGGGCTTTGGGGACCTGTGAGGGCGGAAAGGTATGATGGTTGTTTGGCAGGCGTTTAGGCGTCGCCGGACCACCTCTTTCCTTCATTCCAAGGCCACGATGATCAAGCTCCGCCTGAAGCGGTTTGGCAAGAAGCGGGAAGCGAGCTTCCGCCTCGTGGCCTGCAATAGCACCTCACGTCGTGACGGCCGTCCACTTCAGGAGCTGGGGTTCTACAACCCGCGGACGAAGGAAACGCGTCTCGACACCGAAGCCATCCGTGAGCGTCTTGGTCAAGGTGCCCAACCTACCGATGTCGTGCGCACGCTTCTCGAGCGCGGCGGTCTTCTGGAAAAGACCGTGCGTCCTGCTGAGACCGTCGGCAAGGTCAAGCAAGCGGCCAAGCGTGAAGCTGATGCCAAGGAGGCTGCTGAGGCCAAGGCTTCAGCAGCTAAGGAGAAGGCTGCTGAAGCTTCCGATTCCGCAGAATCCGAATCCACCGAGGGCTGATCATTCCGGTGTCTGACGACGGCGAACGCGGCCGTTTCGTTCTCGACCTGCCTGATCCTGATGCTGCACTGGCCCTTGCTGGTGAAGCAGAAACAACCCTGCATCGTCTTGAAGCTCTTACGGGATCCTCCATGGTGTTGCGGGGTCTTCAATTGGTGATCACCGGGCGGCCAACGCAGATCGAGCGGGCTGCTGCGGTGGTGGAATTGGTGCGTCCGATCTGGCAGGACGGGCAGTCCGTGTCACCGGTGGATCTGCAATCGGCCCTGGGCGCTCTCAACACCGGCCGCGGCGATGACCACGCCGCCATGGGTGAGCAGGTGTTGGCGAAGAGCCAGAAGGGCAACCTGCTTCGCCCGCGCACCCTGCGCCAAAAGAAATACGTGGATGCCATGGAGCGCCACGACCTCACCTTTGCTCTCGGCCCTGCCGGTACTGGTAAAACCTTTCTTGCCACCGTTCTTGCGGTTCGGATGCTCACCGCACGCAAGGTGGAACGCTTGATTCTCACCCGGCCGGCTGTTGAAGCTGGGGAGCGCCTGGGGTTCCTGCCGGGCGACCTGCAACAAAAGGTGGACCCCTATCTGCGTCCGCTCTACGACGCTTTGCATTCCCTGCTCGGCGCGGAGAAAACCACTGTGCTGCTGGAGAAGGGTGTGATTGAGGTCGCTCCCCTGGCCTACATGCGGGGCCGCACCCTCAGCGATGCCTTCGTGATCCTGGATGAGGCGCAGAACACCACGCCAGCCCAGATGCGCATGGTGCTCACCCGGCTGGGAGAGCGTTCGCGAATGGTTGTGACCGGTGACATCACCCAGGTTGATCTTCCCGCCACCGTGCAGAGCGGTTTGGTGGAGGCGTCCGAGGTGTTGGAGGGCGTGGAAGGAGTTGCGGTCTGCCGCCTCACTGCTGCGGATGTGGTGCGCCACCCCCTCGTGCAGCGAGTGGTGGAGGCCTATGCCCGACGGGACGAACGCAAAACGCCCAAATTTCAACGTCGATAGGGAGATCCACACCCCAATCCCTTGTCACCGCTGGCAGGATGTAATGAGTCTTTAGTGACCTGGACGACATGCCAGCTAGCAGCAATTTCCAGGAGGCGATCCGAGAGGCGCAATCGAGCGCACTTGTCGGGCCCAACGTTGTCAATAAGGCGCTGCCCTACGTCGGCGGCGGCATGGTGCTGACCTCGATCGGAGTGATCGGTGGTCTCTCGATGATGGCTACTCCGCTGTTCATGCCCCTGTTCTGGGTGGCAGTGATTGGCAACCTAGTGCTGTTCTTCGTGGCGCAGAACGTCGCTTTGAAGGGCAACAACGCCACAGCCTTGCCGCTGCTGTCCATCTACAGCCTGATCACTGGTTTCACCTTGAGTGGTCTCGTTGCTTTTGCTGGAGCCGTTGCCGGTGTTGGTGCTGTCGGCACCGCTGCGCTGGCTACCGGAATCACCTTCGTGATTGCCTCGATCGTCGGCCGTCGCATGAGCGATTCGGTTGGACAGGCACTCTCCGGTGTGGTTGGTCTCGGTCTGATCGGCCTGATCCTGGCGATGGTCGTCCAGTTCATCGGCGGAATCTTTGCCCCTGCCATGTTCCATGGCACCAGCTTTGAGCTGATGATTGCCGGCTTTGGCACCGTCCTGTTCGTGGGCGCCGCCTTCGTCGACTTCTACACGATGCCTCGCTCCTACCGGGATGACCAATTCCTGGCAGGTGCCTTGAGCATGTACCTCACCTACATCAACCTGTTCATCTTCATCCTGCGTCTGATCATCGTGCTCAACGGTGGTGGTCGTCGCGACTGATGATTTCAACGCAATCGAATCAGCCTTCGCCCCGGCTTGTCCGGGGCTTTTTTTTTTGCTCAACCCTCGGCCACGGCATAGACGCTGTTCCCGATGGCTTGTTTCTGCTCAGCGTCGTACCCCCACTTCTCTAGGAAGGCGACGTCTTCACCGCGGTTGTCGAGGGCGGCGGCCAGTAGTTGCTCCAGACGCTCCTTCACCTTCGCTGGTTCCAGCAGCCTGAGCAGTTCAATGCAGCGGTTGCTGACCCGCTCCGAGCCGGCCTGCTGCACTTCATCTCCCGTGCGCCGGTGATGAACGGCCATGGCCGTGCTCATGGCCAGATTGCGAACGCTTAGATCCACAACTCCAGCACCGGCGCCGCGCAGTTGGCCGACGACGGCGTCGGGCAAGCGATCCATCAGCACGCTCTCGCCTGCCAGGCTCACCACGAAAAATCCCCGGGTGCCATCGCGGCTAGCCACCATTTCACCGATGCGGTCGGCCAGCACCTCATCGCTGATCTCCTCGTTATCCCACTGCTGCAGCCAGGCCGCTGTGATTTCCATGGCCTGCTGGAAGGTGGGCTGCTGATTGGCCATGGCAGCGTGGAATCACTGTGGCCAGGTTATGGGCAGGTGTGCCGTTCCGATGTCCAGCTCTTCTGTCCATGATCTTCATCTGCGTCTTCCGGCAGGACTGGAAAGAGCTTCAGCTGCACTGTGCGCGAACAGGAGAGAGTGTGAGTGCTGTGATCCGAAGGGTTCTCGGCGATTATCTCGATCTGGAGCACCACACCCTGTGGCAGCTATCCACCTCAATTGAGGTCGTGAAAGGGGTGTTTGGTAAGGCGCTGCAGGTGAAAGATCTTGCAGATTACGGTGATTTCGGCATTGGCACGTTTGAGCAGCTCGATGGGGAGGGGATCCTGTTGAACGGTGTGTGTTGGCAAGCCGGTGCCGACGGCACACTCATCCAGGCTCCAATGGACGAAGGGATTCCCTTTTGAATTGCCACCCATTTCGCCTGCGAACGCCAGATACGTCTCGGCCCGATTTCGGATCTGTGGCAGTTTGCTTAGCTGCTCGACCCCTATCGCCCCAGCGCGAATTTGTTTGTGGCGATTCGCGTTACGGGCGAATTTGAAGAAGTGATGGTGCGCTCCGTTTCGCGCGTTGAACAAGGGGCCAGCCTGCTGGATGCAACGCGCGCTCAAACCACGTTCACCCATCACGCCATTTGGGGAACGTTGGTTGGTTTTTGGAGCCCAACCCATGCAAGCAGCCTCAATATTCCTGGCTATCACCTTCATTTCCTTTCAGATGATCAGCGCCATAGTGGCCATCTGCTCGATTTGAAAGCCACCGCGTTGGAGGTGGAGTTCGATTTTCAATCAAATCTTCGGTTGGCTCTGCCCGAAACCAAGGAATTTTTGATGGCGGATCTTTCGGGTGATCCATCTGCCGCTTTGGAAGAGGCAGAAACGCGAGGAGGCCGTTGACGGCGCAGACTTGGGGTATGCAATCAACTCCTCTGCCAAGGGACTACCGCTCTGGCTTCGTCGCACTGATTGGTCGACCGAACGTGGGCAAATCCACGCTGGTGAATCAACTGGTGGGGGAGAAGGTTGCGATTACATCCCCTGTGGCTCAAACCACCCGCAATCGCCTGCGGGCAATCCTCACCACGGAGGTGGCCCAGATGGTGCTGGTGGACACGCCTGGCATCCACAAACCCCATCACTTGCTGGGGGAACGCTTGGTGAAGAGTGCGCGCAGCGCAGTTGGTGAAGTGGACCTGGTGGTGTTGCTTCTTGAGGGGTGCGAGCGCCCGGGGCGGGGTGATGCCTTCATCGTGAATCTGCTGCAGCAGCATTCCCTGCCGGTGCTGGTGGCCCTGAACAAGTGGGACAAGCTGGCGGAGGAGCATCGCTCCGAGGCGGAAGAGGCCTATGCCGCCCTGCTGCAGGAGACGAATTGGCCAGTGCATCGCTGCAGCGCCCTTTCAGGCGATGGCTGCGAAGAGCTCACAGCAGCGATGGCGGCTCAGTTGCCCTTGGGGCCACAGCTTTATCCGCCCGAGATGGTGAGTGATCAACCGGAACGGGTCCTGCTGGGGGAACTGATCCGCGAGCAGGTGCTTCTGCACACCCGGGAGGAGGTGCCCCACAGCGTTGCCGTCACCATTGATCGCGTTGAGGAGTTGCCAGCCCAGGGCAAAAGTGCTGGGCGGACGGCCGTTTTGGCCACGGTGCTGGTGGAACGCAAGAGTCAAAAGGGAATCCTGATCGGCAAAGGCGGGGCGATGCTCAAGACGATCGGCCAGGGGGCCCGGCTGCAGATGCAGGTGCTGATCGATGGCCCGGTGTACTTAGAGCTGTTCGTCAAGGTGGTGCCCGATTGGCGCAGCAAACCGGCTCGCCTGGCGGAGCTGGGTTACACGGGCGATCAATAACCGCTCGCTTCACAGCATCAGCTCGTAGTGTCGCGCCCATGCTTTCGCTGCTGACGCGCAAAAAGAGCTTTCGGGATCCCTGGGTCGGTCACCCTGGGCTGAACCGGCGTTGGCAGCTGCATCGACACCGCGTTCAGTTGGCGGAGACGTTCTGTCTTGGGAGACGCCTGCTGCGACCGGCTCATCTGGCCAGCCTGGAGAGGGACGGTTATGTGACGCTGGAGAACTTCCTGCCGCAGCCGGAGTTCGAGGCCTTGCGTGACGTGGTGGAGAGCGTTGTCAGTCGCGCCTCACGACTGCATCCGGTACAGGACAACACCTGGCTTGGTTTTCACCCCAAGCAACCCTTTGCTGGAGGGTTTGACCGTTTCGATGGAGGAACCCTCAACCGTTTCTTACACATCGATCCTGAGCACATGCCTCGGGCCGCTGCCTTCTCCCATGACCAGCGGCTCAGTGCGGGATCGCGCCAGATCATTGGTTTGCCGATGAATCCGCGCAAGCTCGACATCTATCTCACGGTGCATGGCGAGGAGACCCGCACGCCGGATCTGCAGAAGGTGCTGCACCGCGACACGTTCTTTCGTGCCCTCAAGTTTTTCGTTTTTTTTGCGGCCGGTTCAACGTCAGGATGGACCTTTCGAATAATTGCCGGGCAGCCATCGTCTTGATCCGTACCGCTTGCATTGGGAGCAGTCCACAGCCACCGCGGCTGCCGAACACCGGCGGCAGCCAGATGTGTCTGGATCCTTCCAAATACAGGAAGAGTTCTTGGCTGAGCTGAGCTGCGTCTGCCCAAGCCTGTTGCGCTCACCTGCCCTGCCAATACCCTGGTGCTGGCGGATGTGTTCGGCTTTCATTGGCGCGGAGCAGCCGCCCAGGGTCGGCAGAGGTTTGCGCTTTACGGCTGGAACCGCCCCTATCCCTTTTCTCCCATCAGCTGGTGATCCGGCTGAGAGGATGGGCGCATGAGTGAACAAGCCTTTCCCCCACAAGACCCTGGCTCCTTTCTGAGCCTCTGCGATGGGGAGTGGATGAGCCTTCGCAGCTGCTTTGAGCTGGCTGCCGGTGGTGATGATGAGTGGCACAGCAGCGAACGGGGTGAACTCACCGTCCGCTGCGTGACAGAGCAGGGAGCTCTCGGACAACTGCAGGTGCAGGCCCCTAGTGGAACTCGTAGCATTCTCACCTTCGCCGCTGATGGACAGCTGATCCTCGATGCTGATTCCCCGGGTAACTGGAGGTTCTGGCCCGATGGCAGCATGGAGCTGAATCTCAGCCGGGCTGACGGTGTGCAGGTTCAGGAGAGGATCTGGTTTACGCGGGTCAACCTGCGCCTGCGCAGCACAACGGCGGTGGATGCGCAGGGAACACCAGTGCAGGGCAGTTTCTGCACAGACATCCGCAGGGTGTCCAAACCGGCAAGCTGAAGCGGAATGGCGCCATTTCGCCTTGATGTGGTGAGCCTTGCGCCGCAGGCGTTTGCTCCTCTGCTGGAGCTGGGGGTGATCGGTCGTGCCTTTAACGCGGGTATTGCTGAGTTGCATCTGCACAACCCCAGGGACTTCGCCACGGATCGCCATCGCAAGGTTGATGACGAGCCCTACGGGGGCGGTGCCGGCATGGTGCTCAAGCCGGAGCCGGTGTTCGCTGCCATGGAGGCGATTCCCCGCAGGCCCCGCAGCCGGGTTCTGTTGATGTCGCCGCAGGGGCATCCCCTGCAGCAGCAGGATTTGCAGCGCTGGTCCACCGATCACGATCAACTGGTCTTCCTCTGCGGTCACTACGAGGGGTTCGACGAGCGGATTCGCGGCCTGGCCGATGAGGAGGTGTCGATGGGTGATTTCGTCCTCACCGGTGGAGAGCTGCCAGCGATGACGGTGATTAACGGCGTTGTTCGCCTGCTTCCCGGCACGGTGGGGACGGCCGATTCCCTGGTGGAGGAAAGCCACAGTGCACTCCTCCTCGAACACCCGCACTACACACGCCCTGCCGACTTCCACGGCATGGTCGTTCCGGATGTGCTGCGCAGTGGTGACCACGGTGCTATCGCCCGGTGGCGTCAGGAGCAGCGGGAGCAGCGCACCCGCGAGCGGCGGCCTGATCTGTTTGCCCGCTGGCAGACCGCGACAATGAATGACTCTTCAGACCCCGGCATGGAGCTGCGCATCGGCAACGGATACGACATCCATCGGCTGGTGCCCGGACGGGCCCTCATCCTGGGGGGTGTGACGTTGGAGCATCCCGACGGTCTTGGCCTTGATGGACACAGCGATGCCGACGTGCTGGTGCATGCCGTGATGGATGCCCTGCTCGGGGCCCTCGCCCTTGGTGACATCGGCAAGTACTTCCCCCCCACCGATCCCCAATGGAAAGGGGCCGACAGCTTGAAGCTTCTGGATCAAGTGGTGAAGTTGGTGAAGGAGCGCGGCTGGTCGGTGGTGAACGTCGATGCGGTGGTGATTGCCGAGCGCCCCAAGCTCAAGCCGCATATCGCTGAGATGAGCAGCCGGATGGCGTCAGCGATCGGCATCGCCCCAGACGCTGTTGGTGTGAAGGCCACAACCAACGAAGGATTGGGTTCGGAGGGACGGGAAGAGGGCATCAGTTGCCAGGCTGTGGCCCTGCTGCAGCGGAGCTGACTCTTGCATCACCTCCAGTCGCTACTGCTTAGGGTCGTCGCACCTTGTTTGGCGCTGGTTCTGATGTTGGGCGGGCTTTCGGAGACAGAGGTTCGGGCAGAGAGCGACCCGAAGCTTGGCGAAGCGGTGGCTGTGGTTGAGCATCTGCGGCTGCAGGTGCCCCAAGAGAGCCGTGAGCACTGGATGGTGGCGGAACGCGGCAGCTGGGAGCCTTGGTTGAAACAACAGCCTGGGTTTCTGGGCCGTGATCTGTTCTGGGATCCAGCAACCGAGGAGGGAACGCTGCTGATTCGTTGGAGCAGTCGTGAGGAATGGAAATCCATCTCCATGGAAGAGGTGCAGACGGTTCAGGAGCGCTTCGAGATGCTGGCCCGCGAGCAAACAGGACAACGCCAGGGCAACCCTTTCCCGCTGGTGTTTGAAGGGGAACTGTTCCCGCAGTGAACACGCCGGATGCTCGCCTCGATCTACGGCGCCGCCAGCGCTTGGGCATGGTCGAGGCCGTTTGGGGTGAACACAAGACAGCTGATCAGATCATCGCCATCCTGGAGAGCTTTGCCGCAGCAGCAGAACTGGGTTTTGTGACTCGGGTGGCTCCTGAAAAGGCGGCACGGGTGTGCGAGGCGTTGCCAGAGGTGGTGCGGCACCCTGATGCTCGCTGCCTCATCCTGGGTGCGTTGCCTCCTCTGCCTGCGCCACCAGCTGAGGTGGTGGTGCTCAGTGGAGGCAGCAGTGATCGCACGGTGGTGGCGGAGATCAGCCTGGCCCTGCGTTGCCATGGCATCGGCGTCGATCCTGTGATGGATGTGGGGGTGGCCGGATTGCACCGCCTGCTCGATCAACTCCCCCGTCTGGCCTCGGCTCGGATCCTGATCGCCTGCGCGGGGATGGAGGGTGCGTTGCCGACAGTGCTCGCTGGTCTGGTGCCGCAACCAGTCATTGGCGTGCCGATTTCCGTTGGCTATGGGATTAGCGCAGGGGGGCGAACTGCTTTGGAAGGAATGCTTGCCAGCTGTGCCCCAGGACTAACAGTGGTGAATATCGACAACGGCTACGGTGCGGCAATGGCTGCGTTGCGGATGCTCAGGGGCTGTGCTCCAGAAACCACTAGCTGATTTTTCAAGCCCCCGCGGGAGGATCGATTTGGCCGAGACGCTTCAGCTCAGCGCTGTTGTGGTCGCATTCGACTCGCTGAAGCGCATGGACAAGAGCATCAAGGTCAGAACGAGAAAGCTCACCGTCCTGTTGCCATTCCATGGAGCGGGGGTCGGGAGCCAACGCAGGTAATCCAAATTTGGTTATCAACAAATTAAGACTAATTCCTAGGAAGTAATACCCAGAAAGCCTGAAAATCGGCGAAGAAAATCTTTAGTTCTTCAGAGGTGCTGCAGGTTGGGATAGGCGGTGACGAGGTCGTTGGCGCTGAGCACATCTCCGTGGCCCTCCGGCTGCCAGATCACTTCAAGGGCCATGAGTTCAGTGGAAGCCGTGGAACCGAGAATGCGCAGTGTCTGGCGCAGATCCTCCCCAGTGTCGGCGCCACTGAGCTTGGCTGTTGCCGTTGACGCAACGAGAAGCGTCACGACGATGAATTCGTTGGTGGCGTCTGCCTCGCCAGCGCTGCTGCTGGTGTCGCTCATTCGCTGACCACCAACATTGCTGGTGAGCTCAGCGTCCAGCTTGCTGCGCTCATTCATCGAGAGGCGATTGAAGGTCGATTCAGCGGAGCTGAAGGGAACACTTCCACTCTCGGCATTGGCGTAGACCCAGAGGTCCGGTTGTCGCAGCAGAGCCAGGGTTGTTTCCTGAAGCAACCTCTGCAGACCAGCTGAACTGCTTGTGTCGGAGGAGGCAGCCAAAGAGCGCAGATCGTCCTGAAGGGATTTGGCGCTGGCCAGCAGCCCCACCTGCACTTGAATCATGTTCACATTGCGCGGCATGGCTGGAGCAGCAGCCGCACCACCAATTGAGGGGGCATTGCCCACTCCGCGAATGGCGTTCACCAGCACGCCTGCGACCGCCATCAGGATCAGCAGACCAAAGAGTCCGCCGCCACCGAAGCCGAAGATTGGAATGAGGAAGGGGAAACCCATTCCGCCGCCGCGGTAGCCACCACCGCGGTAGCCGCCGCCATAGCTACCGCCGGTGGATCGGGGCATTGAAGGAGCGCGGAAGCTGCCCCCGCCCATGCGCCCACCGCGGGCTGCATCAGCCGGATGTGCCTGGAACAGGCAGAGCCCCACAATCACCAGTGGCAAAAATAGTGATGCGAGCAGTCGTTGGGGTCGTTTCAACAGTCGAGGGGTGGCCGCAGCAGCGCCCACGGCATCATTTAGGTGACTCTAGGAACCACCACCAACGATGGTGACGATCTCAAGGGTGTCGTCATCCTTCACCACGATTTTGTCCCAACGGCTGCGGGGTGCGATCACCCCGTTGTGCTCGGCGACCACCAGCTGGGGGTTGTTGGCCAGCAGGGCAACAACGGCCGACAGGCTGGCGGGGGTCGGTGCTGGATCCAGCACGCGGGTTTCACCGTTGACCATCAGGGTGAGAGGCATGGCTCAGAACGTGGCGTGGTCCAGCTGCTGGAGCAGTTGCCGCGAGGCCAAACCGCTGTCATCTGCGTGCATGATCGCGCCGATCACCGCCGCGCGCTGGCCCCCGGCCGTGAGCAGTGCCTGCAGGTTGGCCAGCGTGATTCCACCGATGGCAAAGACGGGGCATTGGCTGATCGCAGTGGCTTGCGCCAAGAGCTCCACACCAACAGGCTTCCGCTCGGGTTTTACGGCCGTGGAGTGGATCGGGCCGAAGCCGAGGTAGTCGATCGGCTCCTGCTGAGCCTGATGAACCTGATCGATGCTGTGGGTGCTGCGGCCCAGCAGACGATCGGTACCCAACAAATCGCGGGCCACCTCGCTGGGCATGTCCTCCTGGCCCAGGTGCACCCCATCCGCATCGACCGCCAGGGCTAAGTCCACACGGTCATTGATGAACAACAGAGCCCCGAAGCGGTTGCAGAGCTGCCTGAGCTGCTGGGCCTCCTGCAGACGTTCGCGGTCGTGTCCCGCTTTGCAGCGGTACTGCACCATGCCCACTCCGTTTTGCAGGGCGGCCTGCACCCGATCGCTCAGGTCATCGCAGGGCGTTGTGATTAGGCATAGGCGACAGTCCTGAAGCTTGTTGCGTCGCCTTGCTCCCAGGGTGGCGTTGAGGCAGGTCACCTCCAAGTCGTAAAGGCAATAGCGGATCGCAGCGGCTTCAGCAGCCAGGGCGGGATCGATGTTGCGGCCGTATTCCTCCAGCACCCGCAGCGCTTCCTGCACCCGGGCGCAGTTGGCCGCCACCACGTGGTCGGGGCTGTGGCGATCCAGTTGGGCTGGATGCTCCAGTCCGGCACCGGTGTCGGTGCTGGTGGAGCGGGCCTGCTTGTAGCTGTCGTGATGGAGCCGTCCCAGCCGTTGACGCCAATCCTTGAGGCGCACCACCAGATCCTGTTGCTCCAGCCCGAAGCGGCACCAGTCCTCAACAACCCTCAGACCTTCCCGAGCACGGTCGAGGTTGGCGTCGATCAGGCGTGCCACCCGTGGATCCAGGGATGTCTCGCTTGGGGTTGGATTCATGGCACCCTGTGGGCAACGGTTTCTGCGTCGGTCATGGAGAACGGTGGTTCTGAGAGCACCATGCACGTTCTGGTCTGGGGAATCGTTCTTCTCGGCGGCATTGGCTTGTTCATCGTCTGGGGCCTGGTAAATGCCTATCCGACCGTGGCCTGAGAGCCGGTCTGAAGGATCTTGCGGGCTTGGGCTGCGTCGCGGCCGATCTGGATGCTGAGCTCCTCGAGACCACTGAATTTGGTCTGGCCGCGCAGGCGCTGCACAGGCTCGACACCCAGGTGCCGGCCCTCCAGCTCCAGGCTTTGATCCAGCAGGTGCACCTCAACGGCTGAGGGAGATGTGGGATCGATCGTGGGTTGGGGGCCGAGGTTCATCACGGCCGGCAGGCGATCACCATCGCCATCCAGTTGGGCCCAGGCGGCGTAGACGCCAAGCCCTGGCAATGCCTTTCGCCCATCCACCTGGAGATTGGCGGTGGGCCAGCCCAGTTCGCGCCCCAGGCCTCGGCCCCGAACCACCCGTCCCTGAAAGCGGTAGGCCCGGCCAAGCAAGGCTTTGGCGGTGGTTAGGTCGGCCTGGTCGAGGGCCGCGCGGATTCTGCTGCTGCTCATCCGGCCCTCTTGGTCTTCAACGATGGGCACCACCTTCACCTCAACTCCGTTCTGAGCTGCTAGCCGTCCCAGCATCTCGGCGTCACCGCGCCGCTGATGACCGAAGCGGAAGTTGGTGCCCACGGCAATGCGCCTGGCCTGAAGTGTGTTCAGCAGCACGCTGGTGACGAAGTCTTCCGCACTCAGCTGAGCGAGCTCGCGGGTGAAGGGAACCAGCACGAGCTGCTGGATCCCCAGGGGTTCCAGCAGGGCGAGTTTTTCGCTGGGTAGATCCAGCCTCAGGCGTGCCTCGCCGAACAGCACCTCACGGGGATGGGGCCAGAAGCTCACCACCGAGGCAATGGCCTCATCCTGGCTGCCCTGGATGGCCTCAGCGATCACGCTGCGATGGCCGGCGTGCAAGCCATCGAAGCTTCCCAGCGCCAGGGCAGTGGGCCGACGGGCTTCCTCTGGAGAACAGAGCGGGATCAAAGAGGTGCAGAAGGTGCGCTTTGGTGGCAAGTTTGAACGACCGAGCACCAGGGCATGCCAGACCGCCTCGATTTCCAGAAGTTGTCGTTCGGCGTGCGTCGGATGGGATGGATCCGCTTCTGGATCCAGGTGGTCCTCGGCATCGTTGTGGTGGGTGTTCTCCTGTTCAACAACATCGGCGGCAGCCTGGCCCGTAATTCCGAACGTGCTGTGGGCCTGGGGCCTGGCCTGTCGCTCACCTCCCTGGCCTTCCTGGTGCTGCTGTTCAGCCTCTGGCAGGGCTGGCTGATCGTCCGTACCGGTCGGGCGATCGATAGTGGCGCCCGTCCCAGTCGGGGAGAGGTGGCGCGGCTGATCAAACGGGGGCTGTTGGCGGATCTCCTGGGTCTCACCTTCGCCACCATCGGCTATCAGGCCCTCGCCGGCAGTCTGTTCGTGCAGGCTTCGATGCAGACCCCAGGCATTGCCATCGGCGGCCGCGGCATGGCCGACAACCTGGCGATCACCTCCCTGGAAATGCTGTCCGTGCTGAGCAACACCCAGGTGCTGTTCGCCCACCTGATGGGGGTGTTGTTCTCCCTTTGGTTGTTGCAGCGGGTTTACCGCACCAATTGATCCTTGAGCTTGAGCTGCGGAAGTCCGCCGAGGGGCCCCCTCCAGAACAGGTCGGGCTGGATCGGCGTAAGTGAGGGTGAATTGGCATGAATCTGCGCCACATCACTGGGCCAAACCCGCGGGCCTTCCCCGGCTGATTCGAGATCCTGCACGGCTTCTCCAGCCAACCAGTAGTAAGCGCGGCCACGGGGGTCTTCCCGACGGCTGAATTGCTCGTCGTATCGCCGGATCGAGAGACGGGTCCAGCGCAGTGCTCCCATCTCCTGCCGGGCACAGGGGGGGATGTTGAGGTTGAGCAGCAGGTTGTCGGGCCACTGGTCTGCGATGGCCTGTTCACTCACTTCCAGGGCAAGGTCGGCGGCCGCCTGGAACTGACGCCACTGGAAGCAGGCGCTGCTCACCGCCAGGGAACGAATGCCCTCAAGGGTGCCCTCCATCGCTGCGGCAACGGTGCCGGAGCAGAACACGTCTGTTCCCAGGTTGGGGCCGTGATTGATGCCGGAGAGCACCAAGTCCGGCTTCTCCTTCACCAGTTCGAACAGGGCCAGCTTCATGCAGTCGGCGGGGGTGCCGCTGCAGGCCCAGGCGGTGACCCCTGGGGCGAACAATTCGTCGGCCCGCTCGGCGCGGATGGGGGTCTGCAGGGTGAGGCCATGACCGGTGGCAGACCGTTCCTGATCTGGGCAGACCACCGTCACCTGATGGCCGCGGGCTGCAGCTGTGGCGGCCAGTGTTCGGATGCCGTCTGCGAAGACCCCATCGTCATTGCTGATCAGGATCCGCAGCGGGGCCATGGGGTCATTCGCTCTGAGGTGAACCTAAGCGGCTTGGCTGCTTAAAGTCGGCAGCTGTCTGTTTCACCCCTGTGAGCGCACCGGTCACCCTGCAGCAGCTCACCGATCAACTCGATGCCCTCGAGCAGCAGGCCGCGGCTGAGATCGCCGAGGCGGCCGATGCCGCTGCGCTCGAGCAACTGCGGGTCGGGCTGCTGGGCAAGAAGGGCCGCATCTCTGGTGTGCTGGGGGCCATGGGCAAGTTGCCCGGTCAGGAGCGTCCCCTGGTGGGCCAGCGCGCCAATGTGCTGAAAACGCAAGTGCAGTCGCTGCTGGGAGAGCGGCTTCAGGCCGTGAAGCAGGCGGCTATGGCGGAGCGCATCGCCAAGGAAAGCCTGGATGTCACCGCTCCGGCTACTGGGGTGCCGATGGGGCATCGCCATCCCCTGATCACCACCACAGAAGAGATCGTCGATCTGTTTCTGGGCCTCGGCTACAGCGTGGCTGAGGGCCCTGAGGTGGAGCGGGACCACTACAATTTCACCGCCTTGAACATCCCCGAGGACCATCCGGCCCGGGACATGCAGGACACATTCTATCTCGGGGGTGACCTGCTGATGCGGACCCACACCTCGCCGGTGCAGATCCGCCACCTCGAAGAGAACCCTCCGCCGGTGCGGATCGTGGCCCCCGGACGGGTTTATCGCCGCGATGCCGTCGATGCCACCCATTCGCCCGTGTTCCACCAGGTAGAGGTGCTGGCCATTGATGAGGGGCTCGATTTCAGCCACCTGCGCGGCACGGTGATGGCCTTCCTCAAGGCCTTCTTCGGCGACCTTCCGGTGCGCTTTCGGGCCAGTTATTTCCCTTTCACCGAGCCTTCAGCCGAGGTGGATGTGAAGTGGCGCGGCCGCTGGCTTGAGGTGATGGGCTGCGGCATGGTGGATCCTGCTGTTTTGGAAGGGCTGGGCCTCGATCCTGAGCGCTACAGCGGTTTCGCCGCGGGTCTGGGGGTGGAGCGCTTCTGCATGGTGCGCCATGGCATTGACGACATCCGCCGGCTTTATACCAGCGATCTGCGCTTCCTCGAGCAGTTCTGATCGGGAACCTTCGTTACTGAGCGGCGTTCAGTTCTTGCGCGTCCCATAGGCTGAAGCTGACCTCTACCCGTAGTGGATCAGTGCCCCGGATCGGACTGATCGTCAATGACGGCAAGCCGCTGGCTGTTCAGACTGCGGACACGATTCAGCAGCGCCTGGAGGCAGCCGGTCATGCCGTGGCTCGGGCCAGCAGCTCCGGGGGCATGGTGGGCTTTGCCAACCCTGATCAGCACCTGCGGCTGCGTGGCTATAGCGCCTGTGTGCCCAAGGGCTTCGATCAATCGATGGTGTTGGCCATCGTGCTGGGGGGTGACGGCACGGTGCTTTCCGCCGCGCGGCAGACCGCCCCTGTGGGGATTCCGATTCTCACGATCAACACCGGCCATCTGGGCTTCCTAGCCGAGGCCTATCTCGATGATCTGGATCGGGCCCTCGATGTGGTGCTCACCCAGCAATGGACGATCGAGGAACGCAGCAACCTTGTGGTGAGTGTGATGCGGGGCGATCAGCGCCGCTGGGAGGCGCTCTCCCTCAACGAAATGGCACTGCACCGTGAGCCGCTCACGAGCATGTGTCACTTCGAGATCGCCATCGGCCGCCACGCCCCGGTGGATATTGCTGCCGATGGCGTGATCCTCTCGACGCCGACGGGCTCGACGGCCTACGCCCTTAGCTCCGGTGGTCCGGTGATCACGCCGGATTGTCCGGTGCTGCAACTCACCCCGATCGCTCCCCATTCTCTGGCCTCCCGCGCCCTAGTGTTCAGCGACCGTGAGCCCGTCACGGTGTTTCCCGCCACACCGGAGCGCCTGATGATGGTGGTGGACGGCAGTGCTGGTTGCTATGTCTGGCCGGAAGATCGGGTGCTAATCCGTCGCAGCGACCATCCCGTGCGGTTTGTTCGTCTCGCCGACCATGAGTTTTTCCAGGTGCTGCGTAACAAGCTCGGATGGGGTCTTCCCCACATCGCCAAGCCCGAGCGGGAATGAACGCTGATCCCCTGTTGCTGTTGGCAGGTCCTTCAGCGGTGTCACTGGTGCCTCGACTGGCCGCATCTGGATACGCCACCCTTGATTGGCTTAGTGCAGGGCCCTCAGCCCATGCCCCTGAACCGGGTGAATCACCTGTGGCTGCAGTGCTGGCGGCTGATCAGTCCGCATTGATTCAAGACCTGCGCAGCCGTTTCGGGGGTATGCCGATCCTGTTGGATCTGGAACGGGACAGCGTTGAGGCCCGCGCCGCTTGCCTGGGAACCGGTGCCGACGATTTCTGGCTTTCGGAGATCGGGCCCAGCGATCTGTTGCTTCGTCTGCGCTTGCACCGCACGATTCAAAAGCGGTCAGGTCACCGACCGGCGCTGCTTCAGCTTGACGATCTCAGCGTTGATCCCACCACCCGAACGGTGCAGCGGGGAGAACGCGTGGTGGCTTTGACGGCTCGGGAATTCATGCTGTTGCAGGTGCTGTTTCGGCGGCGGGGCCAGGTGTTGAGCCGCGAGCTGTTGCTTCAGGAGGTGTGGCAGGGGAAGAGTTCCAGCAGCAATGTTGTTGAGGTGTATGTGCGCTACTTGCGTCAGAAGCTGGAGGCCGGTGGTGAGCGCCGTTTGCTCTACACCGTGCGCGGCCGGGGTTACTGCCTCGGCCAGGTGATGCCGGAGGTTTGAGCGGCTGTGGATGTTCTGCCCCCTGAGCTGCCTCCGCAGTGGCTGTCGGTTGCTGCCCGCTGGTGCGTGGCCAAACAGCGTTGCATTGATCTCGAGGTGGCCCGCAGTTCGGAGCAGCAGCGGCTGGGGTTGATGCAGCGGCCGGCCCTGCCGCCCTTACGCGGGATGTGGTTTCCCTTCTCCACCCCGCAGCCGCAGCGCTTCTGGATGTTCAACACCATCGCGCCCCTAGACATGATCTTTGTGCGAGATGGGCGGGTGCTCGATCTGGTGCGTGCCGTTCCAACCTGCGTTGCGCTGCCCTGTCGCTCCTACGCCGCCGATGCGGATGGCAACGGACGAGCTGATTTCGTTGATGCAGTGATTGAAATCGGTGCCGGTGAGGCGGAGCGGCTTGGGATTGAGATCGGCGATCCGGTTCGAATTGCTCCGCTCAAGCTTTTGGAACGAAGCCGCCTTAAGCCGGCTTCGTTCCCGTAACGATCAAGGTGGGGTTCATCGGAGCCAGGCGGGTGCCATCTCCCAGCGGTTGTCCCCGCCAGGCTTGCAGTTGCTGAACGCGCACTGCCAATCCAGCGTTCTCGAGCAGCGGGCGAACGCTGGCCAACGCCTCCATGCTCGCCAGGGGGATCACCACAACACCTCCAGACCGCAGTCGCGTCAGCACCTCCTGCAGCAAGCATTCCCGTTGGGCGCCCCCGCCCCCGAGCAGAACCCGGTCGGGCTGGCTGAGCTGGCTCGGGAGCCCGCCGTTCAGCACCGTGGTGGCGTCGGCCTCCAGCACCGCCGCAGGGCTGACGCCGAGCCGTTGTGCATTGCGTTGGATCAGTTGCGCGCCACCGGCGCGGCGTTCCACCGCCAGCAGTTGCAGGCCAGGCCGCAGGCGCAGCGATTCCAGACCGACGCTGCCGGTGCCGGCCCCCAGATCCCAGAGCACGCCCTGCGGTGGTAAGGCGAGTTCGGCCAGGAGTTGGATGCGCACTTCCCGCTTGGTCATCAGTCCAGGGTGATCGCTGTGCTGCAGGTAGAGCCCGTCATCGAGCCCGAACAACGGCAGCTGATGCGGATCCGGTGCTGCGGGTTCGCGGGCGATCAGCAGTGCAATCAGCAGCGGCTGCAGATCTGTTGGTAGCGCGGTGCCGGGGTTGATCAGTTGCACCCGCTCTTCGGGGTGCCCGAGGTTTTCGCAGAGCCACAGGTCCGTGCTGGCCTCCAGCCCGCTGCTGCGCAACATCTGCTGTACGGCGCCGGCGCCCCCCTGGTTCGGGTCCGTCAGCACCGCCATGGCCGTCGGTCTCTTCTGCAGGGTGCTGGCCAGGATTTCGGGGTCCCGTCCGTGCAGGCTCACCCAGTCGGCGTCCTGCCAGGGGCGCCCGATGCGGGCGAAGGCCAGCTGCAGCGATGTGGGGGCCGGATGAAACCGCAGCCGCTCTGCCCCTATGCGGTCGCAAAGGATGCGCCCCAGGCCGAACCAGAGCGGATCGCCGCTGGCCAGCACCACTACAGCTTGATCAACAGCTCTTGATTGGAGACTGTCCACCAGAGCCCGCGGGTCATCGCTGCTGATCAGCTCCGGTTTGGCATCCCCCAGCCAGTCCCGAAGGGCAGCTTGCAACCGCTGCGGTGCTGCAATCAGGGTGGCCGCCCGCAGCAACGTCTGCTGTGGAGCAGGCAACGAGGCGGGCGCCCCGGCGTCGGTGCCGATCACATCGATCATCCCTTCATTCTGGTGTCAGGGTTTGTGAGGCCATGGCAGGGGGTGATCTGCTGGTGGATCGCTTGGTGGCAGGGGGCTTCCTGCGCCCTGCGGTGCTACTTCGAGGCTTGCAGCTCCGTCGGTCGGCCCATCGCCAGCTGCTTGAGGCCTTTGAGACGTCTCGTTACCGGATTCCTGCGGGGCAATTGTTTGAGGTGTCCTATGAGGCATTGATCCGCCAACCCCTTGCTGCGGTGAAACGGATCTATGACGAACTCGGGCTCAGCAGCTGGCCGCTGGCGCAAGCCCCGCTGCAGGCTCGGATTGCCCAGGCTTGCAGCTATACCGCTGATCCGGTGACGCTGCCCTTGGCGGCGGAACAGCTTCTGAACGACCTGATGGAGGAGGCATGACCCCAACCCACGATCGTCGCAAACGCTTACACGAGCTTGTGATTGCCTTGATTGCCCAGAAGGATGATCTGCCCCTGCTCGATCCCGATCAGCCCGACCTGGAGGGGACAGCCCCCGGCCGTTGGCTGGATCAGAACCGCCGCAGCCTGCATCGCTATCAAGCCCTGGTCCGCACCGCGGTCACCTTGGATGCCCTGCTGGATGCCGAAGACAATCCCTCACCACTGTCTGCAGGCTGATCGCAACGGCTGGCTGATCGCTTCAAACCTGGCAATCTGAGGCGACTCTCGGCCCCTGCATGGCTTCGTTCGGTTGGTCCGCTCTGAACTCCCTGCTTGGTCGCGGCAAGCAAGCCGAGCGCTGGCAGCCACCGGAGGCCTCCTGGAGCCGACCCTTCGGCCTGGGCTGGGACACGCCCTACACGGTTCGCTATGCCAGCAACCTCGACGACGGCCCCAACCACGGCATGCCGCTGGGGGGCTTTGGAGCTGGCTGCTTCGGGCGGGCGCCCGACGGCAACATCAACCTCTGGCACCTCGATGGCGGCGAGCACTGGTTTGGGGTGCTTCCCGATTGCCAGTTCGCTCTGTTTGAAGGGAATGGCCGCGGCAAGCGTGCCCACGCCCTGGCGGTTCAGCCGGATAAGGATGCCTCGCGGCCGGAGGCTGGCCAGCCGCTGATGGCCTGGGAGTGGTATCCGGCCAGCACGCCGGACCGCAGCACCGGCACCTATGCCGCCCGCTACCCCTTCAGTTGGACCAGCTACGAGGGCGTTTATGACGCTGAGGTGCGTTGTGAGGCCTTCAGCCCGATCCTGCCGGGTGATTACCAGCGCACCAGCTACCCGGTGGCGGTGTTCATCTGGAAGCTGCGCAATCCCACGGATCAGCCTCTTGATTTGTCGTTGCTGTTGAGTTGGCGTAACACCACCGGCTGGTTCACCAACACCGATGCCTCGGCGGAGGTTCACTTCCGCGATGACGGCAGCCCCGAGCACAACTATGCCCCGGCCATCGGCAGCACCGCCGGCCAGCGCAACCGTTGCATTGACGATGGCTCCCTCAAGGGAGTGGTGCTGGAGGGCAACGTCTCAAACCCCGTTGCCGAAGGTGAGGGCCAGTGGTGCATTGCCACGGTCGATCAGCCCGGTGTAACGATCCAGTGCTGCAGCCGCTGGAATCCCAGCGGTGATGGACGTGAGCTCTGGGACAGCTTCAGCGCCAATGGCACTATTCCTGAAAGCAACAACGACCGACGCAGTGGATCCGATGATCCCCTCAGTGCTGCACTTGCGGTACAGTGTCAGCTGGCCCCTAGGCAGAGCATTGAGATCCCGCTGGTGATCAGCTGGGATCTGCCTGTGACGGCCTTTGCCACCGGCAGCCAGGCTCTGCGCCGCTACACCGACTTCTTCGCTGCAGATGCCAACCAGGCGGTTGCCATTGCCGCTGAAGCGTTGCGTGACTGGCGCAGTTGGCGCCAGCAGATCGAGACCTGGCAGCAGCCGGTGCTGCAACGCCAAGACCTGCCGGAACCGCTGCGGATGGCTCTGTTCAATGAGCTTTACGACCTCTGCAGTGGTGGCAGCCTCTGGAGTGCGGCATCACCTGATGATCCCTACGGCCGCTTCGGCGTTCTCGAGTGCCTCGACTATGCCTGGTACGAAAGTCTCGATGTTCGTCTGTACGGATCCCTGGCCCTGCTGCAGCTCTGGCCGGAACTCGACAAGGCTGTGCTGCGCAGCTTTGCCCGGGCGATTCCGGCGTCGGATGCCACCCAGCGCCCGATCGGCTGGTATTTCACCCAGGGCAAGGGCCGGGTGGAGGCGGACCGCAAGGTGAAAGGAGCCACCCCCCATGACCTGGGGGCTCCCAACGAGATCCCCTGGGATGCGACCAACTACACCGCCTATCAGGATTGCAACCTCTGGAAGGACCTCGGCAGTGATTTTGTGCTGCAGGTGTGGCGTAGCTTCAAGCTCGCCCCCAGTGGTGAAGACATCCGCTTCCTCGCTGATTGCTGGCCGGCGGCCGTGGAGGCGCTGCGCTACCTCAAGACCTTCGACGTGAACAACGATGGCCTGCCCGACAATGGCGGTGCTCCGGATCAGACCTTCGACGACTGGCCCCTCAAAGGGGTGAGTGCCTACTGCGGTGCCCTCTGGATTGCTGCTCTCGAGGCAGCCCTGGCCATTGCCCAGACGCTTCAGCTCAGCACCGGGCTGGACACCTCCGCTGAGCAAAGGGAATTCAGCGGTTGGCTGGAACAATCCCGGGGCAATTTCGACAAGCTGCTCTGGAACGGCGAGTACTACGACATTGATGCCGAGAGCGGCACGCCTGTGGTGATGGCCGATCAGCTCTGCGGTGATTTCTACGCACGGCTGTTGGGTCTGCCGCCGGTGGTGAGTGACAACAACAGCCGCAGCACCTTGAAGGCGGTGAAGGAGGCCTGCTTCGAGGCTTTCGATGGCGGATCCCTCGGAGTGGCCAACGGCTTGCGCCGTGATGGCACTCCTTTGGATCCCAATGGCACTCACCCGCTCGAGGTGTGGACGGGGATCAACTTCGGGATCGCCAGCTACTACCGCCTGATGGGGGACAAGCAGACGGCGCAAGCGATCTGCTCAGCTGTTGTTGAGCAGGTGTATTCCGGTGGTCTGCAGTTCCGCACCCCTGAGGCGATCACCGCGGTGAACACCTTCCGGGCCTGCCACTACCTCAGGGCCATGGCCATCTGGGGGTTCTGGGCCACGGAGACCGATTGGACGCTCATCCCCGGAGCGGATGCTCGTTGAAGTGTTGCGTTGGGGAATTCACCGAACTGCCGGTAATCCCTGGCGAAGTGATTGCGGCTTTGGAAGCCGTAATGGCAGGCAATTTCTTGCACCTTGCTGAGCCCAGGTGCCGAATGAAAAGCAACCTCCATGGGCTGATTGTTGGCGGAAATCGCCTCAAAGCAAGGATTGTTGTGAGAATTCGCTGAGTCACCTCCTGCCCATGCGCCGTTTGCTCTGCTGTTTGTTGGCCGCTCTGGGGCTGCTGCTTCTCACGCCGGGTCTGGCCTGGGCTCAGGTTCATCAGCACGAGAACGAGGCCGGTGTTGCAATGGTCCGTTCGCTGGAGAGCCTCCGGGACCTCGATTACGACAGCTGGCAGGCGGTGGCCTACCGCGAGGGCCCTGCAGGCCAGCCGGTGGTGCTGCGCGTGGTGGGCTATCCCGGAAAACTGAGGCTCGATCATCCGGTGAGCCTCCAGGTGTTGGCGGGTCGGCGCGAATGGCAGCTGGACGACATCACCCTGGCCAATCCGGTGCTGGCCACCGATGGCCGTGACGCAGCGGCTGAATTTGCCCTCGATCCTTTGCTGGATGATCTCAGCAACAACCGACCGCTGCGTTTGGCGTTGCCGGGTGTCTTCACCGAGTTGCCGATCCCTCCCTACGTCGTCGGTGAATGGCGGTCCCTGCAGGAAATGCCCCTCAGCTGATGTGGGAGCTCTGGATGCGGCGGGCCCTAGCCCTGGCCGCCCTTGCTGAAGGTCACACCAGCCCCAACCCTCTAGTGGGGGCCGTGGTTCTTGATCGCCAAGGCCGACTGGTGGGCGAAGGCTTTCATGCGCGGGCCGGAGATGCCCATGCTGAGGTAGGTGCCTTGCGGCAGGCCGGGGATGCGGCCCGGGGCGGAACCCTTGTAGTCACCCTTGAACCCTGCTGCCACCACGGCCGCACGCCCCCCTGCAGTGAGGCGGTGCTGCGCGCGGGCATTGGCCGCGTTGTGATCGCCCTGGAGGATCCCGATCCCCGGGTGGATGGGGGCGGCATCCGTCAGCTGAGGGAGGCGGGGCTGGAGGTGATCAGTGGTGTACTGCGCGAGGAGGCCCGCCAGCAGAACCGGGCTTTTCTGCATCGCGTTCGCACCGGCCGCCCGTTCGGGGTTCTGAAGTGGGCCATGAGCCTGGATGGCCGCACCGCTTTGCCCAATGGCGTCAGCCAATGGATCAGCGGTCCATCCGCCCGCGATTGGGTGCATCGGCTGCGCAGCGGCATGGATGCCGTGGTGGTTGGGGGGGGCACGGTTCGCGGCGATGATCCGCTGCTCACCAGCAGGGGCCGGCGTTCACCGGAACCGCTGCGGGTGGTGCTGAGCCGCAGTTTGGATCTGCCGAATCAGGCCCAGCTCTGGGATACCGCGTTGGCGCCGACCCTCGTGGCCCACGGCCCCGATGCCGACCTCCGGCGTTTGCCATCCGGTCCTGAGGAACTGAGGCTTTCGGTCTGTGAACCGCAGCAGTTGATGGAGGCCCTAGCGGAACGGGGTTGCAACCAGGTGCTTTGGGAATGCGGCCCTGAGCTGGCGGCCGCGGCGATTCGGCAGGGCTGCGTGCAGGAGATTGCAGCGGTAGTGGCTCCGAAGCTGATGGGGGGCATGGCTGCCCGCACCCCCCTTGGAGATCTGAACTTCAGCGCCATGGATCAGGTGCTGCAGGGGCAGTGGCATCAGAGCGAGCCCATGGGCAACGACTGGTTGCTGCGTTGGCGCAGCGGCAACTAAGGGGCTTTGCCGATCGAGGCTGTTGACGAAGCGGCCGATCAGCACCCCCATCACTGCAGCGAGCTGCGGCTGTCAAGCCTTGCTCAATCGAGCAAGGAGAGCTGCTGGTGCTTGTTTGCGGGGGCAACTGGCTTGAGTGATCTGCAGTCCCATGGCTCCGCTGGCGCTGGCGTGAGCATCCGCTCGAGGGCGCGTCGGTGGGCTCCATCACCCGATTCCAGCCAGATGCTCTCCAACCCTTCGGGAATGATCACCGGCATTCGATCGTGCAATGGAGCCACAATCCTGTTGGGCTGGGTCGTGATCACACAGCAGGTCTCCACTTCACTGCCATCGGGGCCGATCCAGCGGTCCCAGAGACCGGCCAGCCAGAACATCTGCCGGTCTTTGCGCTGGATCAGATGCCCTTTTTCAAAAAAGCCTGTGCTGGGGAGAAGGCAGCGGTGATGCCGCCATGGCCCGCGAAAGTAAGCTTTCTCAGTAATGGTTTCGGCGCGGGCATTGATCGGTCGCGGCGGCTGCAGCGGGTCCTTGACCCAGCCCGGCAGGAGGCCCCAGAGCATGTGGGAGAGACGGTCTTCACCGTGCTCACGCCGTACCGCCAGCACCGGTTCGTGGGGGCGGATCAGCTCGCGGGGGGCGTAATGCTCCAGCCAGGCGCTGTCGTCCGGCCGCAACCAGCTGCGCAGCAGCTGCTGCAATTCCGCGCGAGGCGTGTCCAGGCAGTAGCGACCACACATGGGCAGAAGCTAGGCGCCGTTCGGTTCTCACACCCGTTGATTGCCAGAGATCCCTCGTAGCGTGTCTGAACTCTCGGGCCATCCATGCCGATCCGCCAGGACGACAACCAGCCGAACCGTCGCTTCGGGATCATCAACCTGGTGCTGATTGGCTTCGGGGTGTTGCTGCTGGCCAGCAGCTTCCTCCCCAGCAATGGCATGCAGCAAGTGCCGCGGGTGCCCTACTCCCTGTTCATCGACCAAGTGAATGACGGTGCGGTGAAGCGGGCCTTCATCACGCAAGACCAGATTCGCTACGAGCTGAGTGATCCCGAAGAGGGCACGCCTCCGGTGCTGGCCACCACGCCGATCTTTGACATGGATCTGCCCCAACGCCTCGAGACCAAGGGCGTTGAATTCGCGGCAGCTCCCCCGAAGAAGCCGAACATTTTCACCACAATCCTCAGCTGGGTGGTGCCACCTCTGATCTTCATCCTGGTGCTGCAGTTCTTCGCCCGTCGCTCGATGGGCGGTGGTGCTCAAGGGGCGTTGAGCTTCACCAAGAGCAAGGCAAAGGTGTACGTGCCCGATGAGGAATCGCGGATCACCTTCGCCGACGTTGCTGGCGTGGATGAGGCGAAGCAGGAACTCACTGAGATCGTCGATTTCCTCAAGCGCCCTGAGCGGTACATCGAGATCGGTGCGCGCATTCCCAAAGGTGTGCTGCTGGTAGGCCCTCCAGGCACCGGTAAGACACTGCTGTCCAAGGCCGTGGCCGGGGAAGCAGAGGTGCCCTTCTTCATCATTTCTGGCTCGGAGTTCGTGGAACTCTTCGTTGGTGCCGGTGCCGCTCGCGTGCGGGACCTGTTTGAAGAAGCGAAGAAAAAAGCTCCCTGCATCATTTTTATCGACGAACTCGATGCCATCGGTAAGAGCCGTTCGGGCTCTATGGGCGTCGTCGGCGGCAACGACGAACGGGAGCAGACCCTCAACCAGCTGCTCACTGAGATGGATGGCTTCACCGCCCAGGACAAGCCGGTGATCGTTCTGGCGGCCACCAACCAGCCCGAAGTGCTCGATGCAGCCCTGCTGCGTCCAGGCCGTTTCGACCGGCAAGTTTTGGTGGACCGTCCTGACCTCTCCGGCCGCAAGACCATCCTCGAGATTTACGCCAAGAAGGTGAAGCTTGCTGCAGGCGTTGACCTCGACAGCGTGGCCCACGCCACCAGTGGTTTTGCCGGAGCTGATCTCGCCAACCTGGTGAATGAAGCTGCCCTGCTCGCAGCTCGTGCCCAGCGCACCAGCGTTGAGCAGCAGGACCTCGGTGAAGCGATCGAGCGTGTTGTGGCCGGTCTGGAGAAGAAGAGCCGCGTCCTTCAGGACGATGAAAAGAAGGTAGTGGCTTATCACGAGGTGGGCCACGCGATCGTGGGTCATCTCATGCCTGGCGGCAGCAAGGTGGCCAAGATCTCGATCGTGCCCCGTGGCATGAGCGCCCTGGGCTACACCCTGCAGCTGCCCACCGAAGAGCGCTTCCTCAATTCCAAGGAGGAACTCCAGGGCCAGATCGCCACCCTTCTGGGTGGTCGCTCGGCTGAGGAGATCGTCTTCGGCAAGATCACCACTGGTGCTGCCAACGATCTGCAGCGGGCCACCGATCTGGCTGAGCAGATGGTGGGCACCTATGGCATGAGCGACACCCTGGGGCCCTTGGCTTACGACAAGCAGGGCGGTGGCCGTTTCCTTGGTGGGGGCAACAACCCACGTCGTTCGGTGAGTGATGCCACGGCTCAGGCAATTGATAAGGAGGTGCGCGGGCTGGTGGACCAAGCCCACGACGACGCCCTCGCGATCCTGAGGGAGAACATGGCGCTGCTTGAGACGATCGCCCAGAAGATTCTCGAAAAAGAGGTGATCGAGGGGGATGACCTCAAGCAGATGCTCGAGGCAAGTGTGTTGCCGTCAGGGGTGACCGCTTGACGGCAGTGGGCCTCATCCCCGATAACGGTCCTTTGAACCGTCGCGATGGCTACCGCTTCTGCGGGCGTTGCTGCTGTCCTCTCTCCGCTGTGCGGACGTGACTTCCTTTCTTCTGCGGATTGTTCCGCCGAGGAAACAGCAGCGTTGCTGGATCTGGCTGCACAACTGAAGAGCGGCGATCGTCGGATCGATCTCGGCAATCGCGTGCTTGGTCTGATCTTCAGCAAGGCCTCCACCAGAACCCGTGTGAGTTTTCAGGTGGCCATGGCACGCCTCGGCGGCCAGACGGTGGATCTCAATCCTTCCGTCACTCAGCTCGGCCGCGGCGAGCCGCTGGAAGACACGGCCCTGGTTCTCAGCCGTTATTGCGATGTGCTGGCGATTCGCACCTTCGCTCAGCAGGAACTGGTGGACTACGCCCACTGGGCCTCGGTGCCGGTGATCAATGCCCTCACCGATCTGGAACATCCCTGTCAGGCGCTGGCGGACTTCCTCACTATGCAGGAAGCCCATGGCGCCCTTCCTGGTCAGACCCTGGCCTATGTGGGCGACGGCAACAACGTGGCCCACTCCCTGATGCTCTGCGGCGCGTTGCTGGGTGTGAATGTGCGGATCGGCTGCCCCGAGGGCTTCGAGCCCTTGCCGGGCGTGCTTGAGCAGGCCCAATCCCTAGCACACCATGGTGCCTCGATTGAGGTGGTGAGCGATCCCCGTGAGGCGGTGGCGGGTGCACAGGCCGTTTATACCGATGTCTGGGCCTCCATGGGCCAGGAGGCAGAACAGGCTCAGCGGGAGCAGGCTTTTGCTGGATTCTGTGTGGATCAAGCCCTGATGGAGCAGGCGGCAGCCGATGCGATTGTTCTGCACTGCCTGCCGGCCCACCGCGGTGAGGAGATCAGCGCTGATGTGATGGAGGGCGCGGCGAGCCGCATCTTTGATCAGGCGGAAAACCGCCTGCATGCGCAGCAGGCTCTGTTGGCGGTGTTGATGGGTGGTCTGTGACGGTGATCCACCGCTGGTTGGTGCCGTTGATCGTCACCGCCCATGCGGTGGCAGCGTCAGCGGATCAGGCCACCGACAAACAACAGCAGAGCACCATTGCCCGATGGACGGCCGAGAAAATCTGTGAAATGGGTGTGGATGCCTTTTACGCGTTGCAGGATGCTGAGCTCAAAACCATCTTTGAGCGCGACACGTCGATGCGTTACGAGGATGTCCCCAACGCACCGTCCGATCAGGAAAAGTCCCGTATCACCGGGCAGTTGATGGGATATCTGATGGCGGCCTGTCCGCAACAGCTTGAGTCCTACAAAAACCGCTGAAGAGGATCGCGATGCGTAAGGAACGCTGCTGGGTTTGGTTCAAAGGTGGCCTCTCGGAGGAGGGACACTGGATGTCGGGCTGGGTGGCCAGCACAACTGAGCAGCCGGGGCTGCTGATTGAGCATCCCGGCTACGTCTCCTGCCGGGTTCCGGAATGGCGTGTGGTGTTCAAGGAGCCCAAAGACTTGAACATGGCGCCGAGCATTCCCGACGCTGCGGTGTGGAAGCTGGTTTGAGCTGAGCTTGCGCTTGCGGCGCAGGAGAAGGAACGGTACAAACGTATTGCCCGAACTTTTTCTTGCGGTGACCCGTGCCCTCCAGGAGCCCCTCACCACTGCTCAGCAAGAGCTTTACGACTGGCTGGTGGACTACATCGGCACGCATCGCCACAGCCCTTCCATCCGCCAGATGATGCAGGCGATGGGGCTGCGCTCTCCTGCGCCAATCCAGAGCCGGTTGCGCCATCTTCAGCAGAAGGGATGGATCACTTGGCAGGAGGGCCAGGCGCGCACGCTGCAGTTGTTAGGAGACATGGTCGGTGCCGCTGGGATTCCTGTGCTTGGCGCCGTTGCGGCGGGTGGTCTTGTGACGGCTTTTGATGATGTTCAGGAGCATCTCGACCTGGCACCGGTGCTGGAGACCCGTGGCCTGTTCGCCCTGACGGTGAATGGAGATTCGATGGTCGACTCCCACATCGCCGATGGTGATGTGGTGTTGATGGAGCCGATTCAGGATCCCCAGCGTCTGCGCAACGGCACTGTGGTGAGTGCTCTGGTGGCCGGCAGCGGCACCACGCTCAAGCACTTTCATCGCCAGGGGGCGACGGTGGTTCTTGAAGCTGCCAACCCCGCTTATCAACCCATTGAGCTCCCCGCTGAACAGGTGGAGGTTCAGGGTCGCTTGGTTGCCGTCTGGAGGCAGGTCTAAGGCTCTCGCGGTGTAAGATATCCCATGACGAAGGCGGTTCTGAAACCACCACGTCGACATGGGGCCATAGCTCAGCTGGTAGAGCACCTGCATGGCATGCAGGGGGTCAGGAGTTCGAGTCTCCTTGGCTCCATTCTTCAAAAAAGTCAGTCCAGCACTGGCATCTGAGCGGTCCACACGGGCCGCTCTTTTAGTGCAAAACGGCTAAATATCATTGTTTGTGCGCCAAAGTGTGCGCGAAATTTTGGAGTGAGGGCACTGAGCGGTGCTGATGCCAACAAGGCTCTCTGTATCCGCTTGAACGACAGAGGGGTTGGCGCTCACCCTATAAATGCGCTGTAGCAACTGCTACTAACAACGTTCACCTCGCTTTTGCGAGGCGCAGATCACTAGGCCAAGGAACGGGGACCTGGATTTCTGAGGAACCACAGATGACCCTGACCTATCGCGGCCAGAAATACAACCAGCAAAAAGTGGCTTGCGCATCCGACAAGCCTGCGCTGACCTATCGCGGCGTTTCCTACGCCAAGTGATCAAGGCTTAATCGGAAGATCCCAAACCCCTGCATTCGGCAGAAGTTTCTTTTTACCTCAGTGTCAGCACCGACGTGGCATCGACCTCGCCTCGGAAGCCGATACGAGCCAGTAGAGCTGTTGATCACACGACAACAGACTCGCCCTGAACAGATGCTTCTTCGTCTGAAGTGACGACAAATCGAGGGATTCACAAGCAGCGATGTTGAGCACTATGTAAAACAAGCGAAAGCTCTAGTGGTCTGTTGGCTGCGCTTCATCTCCACACCGGTATAGAAAGCGCGGCGGGCGAGTCCCGCACGGCATTGACTGCAGCGATGCACGCTGTGGATCAAAGGCTCGAGCATTGGCAATCAAAGCCTCAGGCCTGGCAGGAACTGCTGCAACATGTTTTTGGCCGTTCGGCTCCCGTTGCATTCAATGGCATCGGCGTCGAGATTCTCGACGGCCATACCATGGGCGGGCTGCGTGGCGCCTACAACCATGCAGATATCAAGGGAGAGGAACGGATCTATCTCAATGCCGAGTGGCTGGCATCAGCCAAAGCGGCAGCCGTGGAAGCCGTGCTGCTTGAAGAGCTTGGCCATGCAATTGATAGCAGGCTCAATGGCAGCAACGACACCGCCGGTGATGAAGGAGCCATCTTTTCGGCGTTGATCCGCGGTGTTGCGATCCCATTCATTGAGACTAACCAGAACGACCATCACACCCTGATCATCAAGGGCCAGAGCATTGCCGTGGAAGCCGCTGCGCCAACGCTCACAGTATCGGCCAGCCCACAATTCAGCGCCATTACCATCAACTCCGGAGTTCCATCCGGTGCTGTCGGCACCCTTGTTTCAGCCCTGATTGATTCAGGCGGAAGCCTCAATAACTTCAGCGATAGCGATGGTGATTCACCTGCCATTGCCATCATCGGCACCAACTTGAATGGTGGAACGCTCTACTACTCCACCAACAACGGCACCTCATGGAGTGATGTCGGTGCTGTATCAGCGAGTTCAGCGAGGGTTCTCTATGCCAATAACAACACCCGGCTGGCCTTCACTCCAGTGACGAACTTCAGCGGCACCATCAGTGACCTGATTACCTTCAAGGCATGGGATCGGAATGGTGCCGCAAACGGAGCTGGCTCGATCGCAAACGCCCGATCGCTGACTGGTACTTACAACACTTCAGGAAATGCCAAAGGTGTTGCAATCTCGGCTGATGGCAACACCGCATTCGTTGCTGACAGGACCAGCGGTCTGCAGATTATTGATATTAGTAATCCAGGTAGTCCATCGCTCAAAAGTACATACAATACGTCAGATATGGCCTACGACATTGTTCTCTCGCCGGATGGCAATATTGCATACGTCGCTGATTATGGGGATGGCTTAGATATTATTAATGTGAGCGACCTGAATAGTCCATCTCTCAAAGGTTCGTACAACACCTCTGGATATGCAGTTGGAATAACCCTTTCAGCAGACGGCAACACCGCATTCATTGCGGATAGATCCGCAGGGCTGCAGATCATCAATGTAAGTGATCCAAGTAATCCAATAAGGAGAAGCGTATACAATACTTCTGGCCAGGCTTATGGAGTTGCACTATCAACTGATGGCAATACCGCATTCGTTGGAGATGGATCACATGGTCTAGACATCATTAACGTTAGCGACTTAGGAAATCCTTCTCTCAGGGGTAACTACAACACATCAGGATCTGCGCGTGACATCGTTATTTCGGCCGATGGGAACACAGCTTTCGTGGCGGACGACGACGGCGGTCTCCAAATCGTCAATATCAGCAACCTCAACAGCCCAACATTGCGAGGAAGCTTCGATACCCCTAGCGACGCCTCAGGCATCAGCCTCTCCGCAGATGGAGACACAGTTTATTTGGCAGATAAAGACAATGGTCTGCATGTTATCGATGTCATCGGCCTCACAAGTCCATCTCTTATAAATACTTTTAACACCTCAGGTGATGCGATAGATGTTGCCCTCTCCTCTGATGGGGTGACTGCATACGTTGCTGACGATAGCAGTGGTTTGCAAATTATCAACTTAGGAAATAACGAACATGTTTCAACCGCGAGTGATACCGCGAGTATTGAAATTTCAGGCCCAATACTCACATCGGCCACCTACAACCCCGCCACCGGTGCCCTCGCCGTCACCGGCGCTGATCTCACCGCTAATTCAGGCGCCGATAACGATATCGACGTCTCCAAGCTCACCATCACCGGAGAAGGGAGCAATACCTACACCCTCACCACCGGCGACGTTGAACTCACCTCAGCCACCGCCTTCTTCATCACCCTCAACGCCGCCGATCAACTGCAGCTCGCCGGCCTGCTCAATAAAAACGGCACCTCTTCCGGTGGCGGCACCACCTACAACATCGCCGCTGCTCTGAACTGGAATCCAGGCGCCAGTTCCTCTCCAGCCGACAGCGCCGGCAATGCCATCACCGTCTCCAATGTCGCCGCGCCAAGCCTCAGCTCCGCCACCTACAACGATTCCACCGGGGTTTTGACTCTCAGCGGCAGCAACCTGCCCGCATATCCCGGCGCCAGCAATGACATCGATGTCTCCAAGCTCACTATTACCGGTGGCTCCGGCAGCACGTACACCCTCACCACTGGTGACGTTGAACTGACATCGGCGACAGCCGCAAGCATCACCCTCAACAGCACCGATCAGACCAACCTCGACTCCCTGTTCAACCAGAACGGCACCGCCTCAACCCAAGGGACCACCTACAACATCGCCGCTGCTGATGACTGGGCACCAGGCGCTGACAGCAGCACCGACATCGCCGATATCACCGGTAACGCCATCACTGTTATCGCCCTCAAACCCACCATTTCTGTTGCCATCAACGACGGTGGTGATGGACGTCTCAACGCTTCAGAAGCTTCCTCCGTCGCCATCTCTGGCACCACCTCTGGCGCAGTAGACGGTCAAACCGTTTCCATCAACATCTCCTCCTCTGGTGGCGGCACTCCCATCAACACCACCGCCAGCGTCAACACCAACGTCTATTCACTCTCCAATCTCGATCTCTCTTCCCTTAACGACGGCACACTTTCCATCACAGCCGATGTCAGCGACTTAGCCGGCAATGCAGCAACACAGGCCACAGATACCACCAGCAAAGACACAGCAGCTCCCACCATTTCTGTTGCCATCAACGACGGTGGTGATGGACGTCTCAACGCTTCAGAAGCTTCCTCCGTCGCCATCTCTGGCACCACCTCTGGCGCAGTAGACGGTCAAACCGTTTCCATCAACATCT
>NZ_VTKY01000012.1 GCF_020514095.1 Synechococcus sp. MU1643
GCGCCGGAGCGCTGCTGGAGGGTGGTGGTCATGAGAACGGAAAGAAATGTTCCCGAAGGAACGGTTTAAGGAAGGGCAGGAAAGCCCTGCCTGATTGCGAGTGTAACGTAAGTTTGCGCTGTGTGTCCACAGATTGCGAAACAAACGAATAGGGGCCCCAGGACAGGTGAGCGAGGCTTCCAAAAGGCTTAAGATTCATGAGACTCACCAGGGCGCTTTTTGGTTCTGATCCGCTGGATGCAAGCCGGCCATCGCTTGGAGGAAACCGTTCCTCTGACCAAGGCCCGTCACAGGCGCCTGGAGCTGGAGGCTCAAGGTGCCACCGTGTACTGGAGTGAACGACTGGCCCAGGGCCAGTTCTGCTGAGAGGCTGGGGCCAATCGGGACTGGCCCATGCGGCGTTTGATTGCTCTGGTTTGTATTGGGGTGAGCTCAGTTGGCCTCAGCAGCTGTGGAGTAGTGCCCTCCAGCGACGACAAGCCAAGCGCAAACGCTTCGATCGAACAGCTGGAACGACGGATCATCCAGCTTGAGCAGGAGCTGCAAGCACTCAGGTCACCTGCCGGCGATCCCGACAGCAAGACACCAGCCGGCCCGCTGCGATCCCTAACCCTGCGGATCGGCACCGAGGACGATCGATTGCGAATGTATTGGGCTGATGGCCAGACGAGCAATCTGATCTGTTCTGAAGAAGGCAAAGGTGTATGGGCCTGCGGCTAAGCCGCAGCGAGCAGCTGCTGCAAGGCCGGCAGCCAGGTGGGCTCCACGGGCCACACCTCCCGGCGCGTGAGGGAAAAAGCGATGCTTTTCTCCGCATAGGCCGCTTCGTTCACAAACACCGGAATCTCCCCTTCAACCCACCCCTCACCACGATCGGTCCCATCCGCAGCCCGGAACATGGGATTGGTAGAGGCGATGTCCTGCCAATCGCGCCCCTGCAGATCGGGATGAACCAGGGCCTGCGGCTCTCCGTTCTCCGACTTCGGGAGATCGCGACTCCCCAAGTGGCGATGCACCACTAGAGCATCCGGTAGCCGGGCTAACCCCTGACGCGCCTGATCCACGGCCCTAAGACACGTTTCCAAGCCAAGACGGGTTTGTTCAACGACCCGGGCATTGAGCAGACCTTGCGGCACAGGGCCAACCTCGATCACCAGGCCGCAGGGCCAGGATTCCACGAGAAAGCCAGTTTGCTGAGCATCGGCTTCGTGCAGATAAATCGGCAGACCAAGAGCCCCCTGCACCAAAGCCGCGAGGGCGAGATCAGGAGGGCGTCGGCCGTAGACCACCAGGGAATTTCCCATGGCCGCTGTGGTGCTGTGCAGATCAACGGCCACAACGCAGGGCTGATCGCCGCTGGGGCCGTGCAACTGCAGGAGTTCCCCAGCACGCTGGAATTCCAAGCCGGAGGCCCCCTGCTCCCACTGTTTTGGGAGGAAGCAGCGGTTGAGGTCACGATCGACGTAACGGCAGCGGCGGCGCAGCGCTTCCGGGTTGCCGATCACCTGCTGCACCGCCAAACCTGCAGCGTCAATCAGATCAGGGTTGGCCTGCCACTGCTGCAGCAACCAAGGAGCATTGACCTCATTCCCATGGGTGCCGGCCACAACGAGAACGCCACAGCTGCTCATGAACCACAGCGAACCAAGTTCTGACTGAAGCATGAGTCACAGCGAGGATGAAAGCGATTCAAACCACGCCATGTCGATCCCACCTGTCGTGGTCACGGCCGCCCGTCGCAGCTGGCGATGGCAATGGCAACGTCTCATGGGTGGACTGGGCCCAGCCGATGCGGCCGGCAATTACACCCGACCAAGCAGCGATGCGCTCACCCCGGCGGCCTTGAACCCCGCAGACCTGCTCCAGCGCAGCGCCGGCCAACAACCACTGCTGGTGATCGGACGCAGTTGCCCTTGGGCACATCGCACCTGGCTGGTGCATCAGCTGCGCCATCTGCACGACAGCGTCACCCTCCTAATGGCACAGGCAGACCACAACGCTGGACGCTGGGCCCTCAATCCAACCTGGGAGGGGTGCGAAACGCTGCTGGAGTTGTATCAGCACTGCGACGCTCCCCCTAGCTACCGGGCCACCGTGCCTGTGCTGGTGGATCCCAAAAACCGCACTCTGCTGGGCAATGACAGTGCTCCACTGGTGAACCTGTTGAACCGCTGGCCCCATCAAGACGTGGTTGTTGACCTGGCACCGGCGGAATCAACCGACAAGATCCAGGCCTGGCAGCAGCAGCTGCAACCTGCCATTAACGATGGGGTTTACCGCTGCGGTTTCGCCCGCAACCAAGCGGCCTACGATCGCGCTGAAGCCGATCTCTTTGCCGCCCTCGATGCGGTGGAGCAAAGCCTCGCAACCAATGGTCCATGGCTGTGCGGGAAAGCACTGACCTTGGCTGACGTGCGGCTGTTCCCCACCTTGATCCGCTGGGAGCTGGTCTATGCCCCACTGTTTGGCTGCAGTCGGCACCCGCTCTGGCACTACCCGAACCTCTGGGCGTGGCGACAACGCTTTTACGCCCTGCCGGGCGTAGCGGACACCTGCGACGGCACCGCCTGGCGACACGACTACTTCGGTGCCTTGTTCCCCCTCAATCCCGGCGGGATCGTTCCAGCTGGTCCCGACCTGAGCACACTGGTGAACAGCACGGCAGCGTCGGGATGACCAGCGCAGATCCAACCTTTGAAGGTGTCTATGGCACTTACGCGATCACCGCTGCCGATCGCCAGGAGGTGCATTCCTATCGAATCTCACTATTGATCACTGGCCTCAGCCTGGCCGCCGGAGTGCTGCAGTGGTGGCAAACCGACAACCCCTGGGCATGGCTCTGGATGCTGCCGATGGCCACGGCCCTGGGCCTGGCGCTCCGCTGGATTCACATCTACCTCCGCCCCTTGCACCGCGCCCTTCAACTGTTCTGGCTCGGCGGTTGCGTCGGTTGGGGGGCACTGCTGCTGCAGGCCGGCCCCACCGAAGCACTCTCCACCCTCCGGGATCAGCCGCTCTGGATCATGGCCATCGGCCCGCTGTTTGCCGCCTTGGCCGGCATCGGCTTCAAGGAGTTTTTCTGCTTCCAACGACCTGAAGCCATCGGCCTCACCTTGCTGCTGCCGGCAGCGCTGCTGGGGCATCTGATGGGGGTAATCAATGGCCCCCTCTGCCTGGCTCTACTGGAGAGTGCAGCGTTGCTGCTGGTGCTGCTGGCCTTGCGCAAATTCGGGATGGATGCGGCAGCGGATGTGGGCGACAAGAGCGTGTTTGCTTATCTGGACGGTCAACTGCCCGCTGATACGCCGTGAGTCTGATCAGCCTGGTGGGTGCGGCCAAGGATTTCGGCATCCGCACCCTCTTTTCCGGTCTCGACCTCCACATCGGAGATGGCGAGCGGCTGGGCCTGATCGGCCCCAATGGAGCCGGCAAATCCACGCTATTGAAGATTCTGGCGGGGAAGGAACCCCTCGGTGAGGGAGAACGCCGTTGTTCTCCCCGGCTGCGGGTGGAGCTGGTGGGTCAGGAGAGCCGGATCACGCCGGGGCTCACGGTGCTGGAGCAGGTGCTGGAGGGCTGCGGCGCCAAACGGGATCTGCTGGTGCGCTTCAGCGCCCTCAGCGACGCCATTGCCGCAGACCCCAGCAATGAAGTGCTGATGGCGGAGCTGGGTCAGCTCAGCCAACGCATGGATGAAGAGGAAGCCTGGAGCCTGGAGCAGCAATGCCAGGAAGTGCTGCAGAAATTGGGCATCAGCGATCTCCAGCGCCCGGTCAACGACCTTTCCGGCGGTTACCGCAAACGGGTTGGTCTGGCATCAGCCCTGGTGGCCTGCCCCGATGTGCTGCTGCTGGATGAGCCCACCAACCACCTCGATGCCGCTGCTGTGGAATGGCTGCAGAGCTGGCTGGATCGCTATCCCGGTGCTCTAGTGCTGGTCACCCATGACCGCTACGTGCTCGATCGGGTGACACGGCGGATGGTGGAGGTGGACCGAGGCCAGGCCCGCACCTACCAGGGGAACTACAGCACGTTTCTTCAGCACAAAGCAGAAGAAGAGGCCTCAGAAGCAGCCTCAGCGGCCAAGTTCAAAAGTGTGCTTCGCCGCGAATTGGCATGGCTGCGCCAGGGCCCCAAGGCCCGCAGCACCAAACAGAAGGCGCGGCTGCAACGCATCGAAGCGATGCGCGAGCAGAAACCCAATCAGGCCAAAGCAAAGCTGGAGATGACCGGCATCGGCCGGCGCATCGGCAAACAGGTGATCGAAGCCGAGGCCGTTGGCGTCACAGCCGATGGCAACCAGGGTGGCCGCCCACTCCTCGATGGCTTCAGCTACAGCTTCAGCCCTGAAGACCGAATCGGCATTATCGGCCCCAACGGCAGCGGCAAATCCACCCTGCTTGATCTCATCGCCGGTCGGCGCGAGCCCACCCAGGGCAGCCTGCTCGTTGGGGAGACCGTTCACATCGGCTATCTGGACCAGCACACCGAAGCCTTCAACGAAGGCAAGGGGCTCGATCGGAAAGTGATCGAATTCGTGGAAGAAGCCGCCAGCCGGATCGATCTGGGGGGAGAACAGGTCACCGCATCCCAGCTTCTGGAACGCTTTTTGTTTCCACCAGCCCAGCAGCACAGCCCCTTGGCCAAGCTCTCCGGAGGCGAGCGTCGCCGCCTCACCCTCTGCCGGATGCTGATCCAGGCGCCCAACGTGTTGCTGTTGGACGAACCCACAAACGATCTGGATGTTCAGACCCTCAGCGTTCTCGAAGACTTTCTTGAGGACTTCCGGGGCTGCGTGATCGTTGTTTCCCACGACCGCTACTTCCTCGATCGCACCGTTGATCGTCTGTTCTGTTTCGACCAAGGACGGCTCAATCGGTTTGAAGGGAACTACAGCGCGTTTCTAGAGCAGCAGCGTCAGGAAGAACGCAGCCAAACCCAGGCGAGCAAACCCTCCACACCAAAACCAGAGCGCAGCCGCGATACCAAGCGCGACGGTCCACGGCGTCGAAACTTCAAGGAAAACAAGGAGCTTGCGGCTCTTGATCAACAACTGCCTGAGCTGGAGCTGAAGAAAGAGGACCTGGAACAACAGATGACCCAAGAGGGCGCTGACATGGCCAAGCTGAGCCTTGACTTGGCTGATCTGATCTCCTGCATCGATAAGGCCGAAGAACGCTGGCTGGAACTCAGCGAATTGAAGCCCTGAACAATGATCTGGAGCCATGGTTGTAGCCACGGCTACCGCCACTTCAGATCATTGTTGTCGGATGGTCAGGTGGCGGGATTCCAACACTCCAAAACCGATAAATCGCCGTAAAGTGCCTTCAGGCCACGGTCTGAATTCATGAAGTCCATCGACGAACACATCCAGCAGGATCAATCGGAAATTGAAGCTGCCAAAGCAGCTGGAGACGAGGCCAAGGTTCGTCACCTCACCGATGAGCTGAAGTCACTAGAGGAATACAAGGATCACCACCCCGGCGACAGCCACGACCCCACCTCTCTGGAGCTGCATTGCGAGGCCAATCCCGATGCTGATGAGTGCCGCGTCTACGACGACTGATCCAACGAATGTGGTAACACCAACGAAGGCTCAGTAGTCCTCGTTGTAGTCAGAAGGGCTGCCGGTCAGGCTGCAGACGACAGCCTCTTCGTGACGCATCGCCTTCACTTCAGCGATGGGGCGTCCCATGCGTTGAAGCACAGCAACAGCCTCTTTCGTTTGGCACCGGGCAATCACGTCGCCTTTGTTGTCAAGACAGGTGTAAAAGGTCATGTCATGGGAGAGACATTCTCGTTATGGCTCTCATCTGATCAGCCCACAAGCATCGATGTGGCTGATCACATGAAGATTGTCTGGAGCTCAGCTCACACCCCGAGCTCGGCCCAGGTTTCGGCCAACAACTGATCGAGGTTGGTTGCCATCGCTGCAGAAATGCAGAGCACGGGACGACCACTTGCCGCTTCAAGGTTTTCTCGCAACGTGGGGAGATCCTCCTCTGACACCAACTCCTGCTTGTTGATCACCAACAAACGTGGTCGATCAACAAGACCGTGGCCATAGGCCTCCAGCTCCTGCTGGACGACGTTCAGGTCAGCCACGGGATCCTCGGATCCAGCGTCCACGAGGTGAATCAATAATCGGGTGCGTTCGATATGGCGCAGAAAGTCGTGGCCAAGCCCAGCACCCTGGGCAGCACCTTCAATCAAGCCTGGAATGTCTGCGAAAACGGTTCCATCTCCACTGGGACGGCGCACAACACCAAGGTTGGGGACCAGAGTGGTGAAGGGGTAATCGGCAATCTTGGGTCGCGCTGCCGACAGCACGGCGATCAGGGTGCTCTTGCCTGCATTGGGAAGACCAATGATGCCGACTTCAGCCAGCAACTTGAGTTCCAGCTGCAGGGGCCATTCCTCACCCTCTCGGCCCTCGGTGAATTTCTCCGGCGCGCGGTTGCGGTTGCTCAGGTAATGGGCATTGCCAAGACCACCTCGTCCTCCAAAGGCAACGGTGAGACGTTCCCCCGGCGCTGTGAGGTCGCCTAGAAGAATGCCAGTGCGCAGATGGCGCACCTCAGTGCCGCAAGGGACCTTGATCACCAGGTCTTTCCCGGATGCACCGGTGCATTTATTTGGGCCACCGCGTCGCCCGTCGTCGGCAGCGAACAGGCGTTTGTATTTGAAGTCGAGAAGGGTTTGCAGATTGCTATCGGCCTCGAGAACCACGGGAGCCCCACAACCGCCGTCACCTCCGGAGGGCCCTCCAGCCGGCACATACTTTTCACGCCGAAATGCAGCGATGCCATCGCCGCCGCGACCGCCTCGGACCGTGATCCGTGCCTGATCGATGAACTGCACGGTGCTTCCGGCTCAATCCAGTCATTAACCCTAGGATTCAGCCGCTGCAGCTCTGCCGTTGGCCGGCGTCCGTTTCGAAGACCTCAGCAAGACCTTTCCAGGACGCGGCGGTGGGGATCCGGTTGATGTGATTCGTCAGTTGAATCTGACGATCAACGACGGCGAGTTTTTGGTGCTTGTCGGTCCCTCGGGGTGCGGCAAAAGCACCTTGCTGAGACTCCTCGCCGGTCTCGACAATCCAACCAACGGCGACATCAGAATCGGACCACGGCCCATCAGCGATGTGCCGCCGGCGCGCCGCAACGTCGCCATGGTGTTCCAGAGCTATGCGCTTTACCCACATCTCAGCGTGCGGGACAACCTCAGCTTCGGACTGCGCAGAAGCCAGGCAAGGTCAACATTCCAGCGGATCCAAGACCAAGCCTTTCGATCCACGCGCGCGTTGCCCAAACCACTGAGGGTGCGGTCGGCAAGAGAAGAACGAATTGAATCCAGGGTGAACACCGTTGCCAAATCTCTGGAACTAACGGAATTGCTCAACAGAAGGCCGAAGGAACTCTCAGGCGGACAGAAACAACGGGTCGCCCTCGGACGCGCCATGGCGCGCAATCCAGAGGTGTTCTTGATGGATGAACCGCTGAGCAATCTTGACGCCAAACTCAGAACGAGCACGCGCAAAAGAATCGTCGAGCTGCAGCGAGAACTGGGAACAACAACGATTTATGTCACCCATGATCAGGTGGAAGCAATGACGATGGGTGATCGCATCGCGGTGTTGAACCAAGGGCGCTTGCAACAACTGGGGACACCAATGGAGTTATACAAGTGGCCCTCCAACATCTTCGTCGCCCAATTCATTGGCAGCCCATCGATGGGCTTATTGCCGGTCACGGTGGGACCCAATGCGACGCTGAACTTGGGGCGCAAACGAATTCAAATTGAAGGCGAAATGGTCGAACCTTTACTTCAACGAGAAGGCCAACATCTCACCGCGGGTTTGAGACCTGAACACTGGCATCTGGCACCGGCAACGAACCGAAACCACCAAGCCGAGGTGAACCATTGTGAGCGTCTGGGCAATGAACAGATTCTCAGCTGTCGGCTCCTGGATTGCGATCAACTGATCCAAGTCAGATGTTCAGCGGAGATCAACATCAACACTGGCGATGCCATCAACCTCAACCCTGACCCCACAGGCTGGCGGTTGTTTGATGCGGCTGGAGAAGCGATCCGTTAGCCACTGAAAGGGTTGAACCAACTCAGCGCACCCAGACAACGCTGCAGCCAGGTCCACCGTCCCCTTGTTCAGCATCGGTCACCCTTTCCACGTAGGGCACAGTTTCCAGCCAGGCGCGCAGGCCGCGCTTGAGCTTGCCCGTGCCAATGCCATGGATCACCCAAACCGGGCCATTGGCACTGCGCAGGCATTCCTCAACCGCTGCTTCGGCCTCATGCACCCGCATTCCACGCACATCAAGAGTGTTGCGACTGGTGCGCACCTGTGCACCACCGACGACAGCTGAACGGGCTTGCACCTTCACCACCGGCTTTGGAGGCGGCTCGGGCTTACGACCATCCAGGTTTTCCACCGCCGCCAGATCCACCGTGGTGCGCATCACCCCGCAACGGACCGTCAGCTGGAGGCCGTCATCGGAGATGACCAACACATCCGCAGCCTTGCCGAGGGCCAGCAAGCGCACGCGATCGCCTACCGCCGGACGCCAGCCCGGCTTGGGTGCACGTCGTTCAGGGGTGGGGCGATGATGGTCCTCCAAGCTGCGTAACCGTTGCCCAGCCCGCCGCGCGGTTTCCCCATCGGCGCGATCATCACGCAGGCGGCGAATCAGGGTGCGAACTTCCTTCTGGCCTTGGCGGATGGACTGCTCCAAGCGTTGACGGCCCTGCTCCTGGTGTTGCGCGGTCTGCTGCTTTTGCTTGTGCCAGCGCTGCAGCAACTCCTCGTGCAACAGCTCAGTGCGTGCCAACAGTGCTGCAGCGTCTTCTGCCGCGGCCTGTTGGCGCTGCCGTTGCTCCTCCAAGCCGCGGATCACACTGTTCACCTCACCATCACCCCCTGGAGCCAGAAGCTGCTGGGCCTGGTGAAGCACATCCGAATTGAGCCCCAGGCGCGTCGCGATCGCCAGCGCATTGCTGCGTCCTGGAATTCCCCACAGCAATTCGTAGGTGGGAGATAGCGTTTCAGAATTGAAGGCCACAGAGGCATTCTCAAAACGAGCGTCGTCGTATTTGAGGGCCTTGAGTTCTCCAAAATGGGTGGTGGCAATCGTGAGCCGGGCCCGATCGGCAAGAGCCTTAAGCAAAGCCGTGGCCAAAGCCGTTCCCTCGCTGGGATCCGTTCCGGCACCCACCTCATCCAACAGCACCAGGGCAGGGGCACTACCGCGCTGCAGCGCCTCAAGAATCCGCCCGATGCGCTTCACATGGCCGCTGAAGGTGGACAAGCTCTGCTGGAGGGATTGCTCATCTCCGATGTCCGCCAGAACCTGGGCACACCAGGGCAGGGAGGGTTGCCCTGAACAGGGCAAGAGCATGCCGGCGCGGGCCATCAGTGCAGCAAGGCCGATGCTTTTCAGGGTGACCGTTTTGCCGCCGGTGTTCGGCCCAGTGATCGCGACCACCCGCAGCTCCGGCGACACCTCCACCGAAATGGGAACCACGGGCGGCCCATCTGCCCGCTTGTGCTGCCACACCAACAGTGGGTGCCGCAAACCTGAAAAGCGAAACGGAGCCTCCGCTGCGGGCTCAAGCTGCGGCTCCACTCCGCCAAGCCAGCGGCCGTAACGCCCGCGGGCCAGCGCAAGATCAAGCTTGCGCAGCACCGCCACAAGCTGGTTGAGGGCGGACGCCTCTTCAGCCACCAGAGCACTTAGCTCCACCAACACCTTCCTTTCCTCATCGCGGATGCGCGACTCCAGCTCCACCAGCTTGTTGCCCATCGTGAGCACCGAGCGGGGTTCCACAAAGAGGGTGCTGCCTGAGGCCGAACTGTCGTGAACCTGGCCGGGCACCTGGCTCACCGCACCGGCCTTCACCGCCAAAACAGGACGGCCATGGCGCTCGGCGATCACACTGTCCTGCAGAGATGGGGCCAGGCGCCGCAGCAACTCCTGAAGTTTGTCGCGACGCTCCTGGCGCAGCCCGTTCCATTGATGCCGCAGCGCCGACAACGCCGAGCTGGCTCGATCAGCAACGCGGCCTCCATCTTCGAGTGCAAATTTGAGCCGCTGCTCCAACTCCGGCAGCGTCACCATCGTTTCAATCAACGCGGTGCACACCGGGCGTAGATCGGGGTCGTCGATCTGACGGCGCAAGCGACGGGCCGCTGCCAGCGTTTCCGCCGCGGCCAGCAGCTCTTCACCGGAGGCCACACCACCCTTGCTGCAGCGCAGCACCACGGGCTCGAGGTCCTGCACGCCGCGGAAGCTGAGTCCCCCTTCGGTGAGGTCATCGAGCACCGCCATTTCAACGGTCTCGGCCAGGCGTTTTTTCGACTCGTCCAGGCTGGCCGGCAGCGATTGAGCCCTGGCCGCATCACGACCCATGCCGGTGCTGGCAAAACCGCTGAGATGTTCACAGACCCGATGCCACTCAAGCAGTTCAAGGGTTTCTTGCTGAGCCCTATCCGCCTCTTGACTCAAGTCAATTGCAGTTGGAGGGGATGCCACCGGGGGGTTCATAAAGCATTTCGAGCCAGTTGCCTTCCGGGTCTTTCAGATAAAAAGACGCCGTGCCGTCGCGGTGGTCATGGACGGCACCAACGTGCACACCCTGCGCTTTGAGACGGTCGTGAATCACATCGACCTCCCTACGATCGCGGAAATGGAAGGCGAAATGTGGGCCAGCGGCCTTGTAATTCGGGCCTAATAAGGCGAGCCCGTCGCGTCCTTCCCCCGCTTCCAGATAGCACCAATCGGCGGCGCGCCAGACCAGACGCATGCCCAGATCGGTGTAGAAAGCAACAGCCCGATCGACGTTCTCAACGCGAATCGCAACGTGACCGAGACGATCCACACCATTGGGTTGATCGGCTGTTGCCATCGGATCAGGCCTCCTTCAACCAAGCCGCTGCATCGCAGGCGTGGTACGTGAGGATCAGATCGGCACCGGCGCGCTTGAAGCTCAGCAAGGTCTCCAGCACGACAGCCTTTTCATCAATCCAGCCCCGCTCGGCCGCGGCCTTCACCATCGAATACTCACCACTCACGTTGTACGCAGCGATGGGGAGTTCTGACTCCTCGCGCAGACGGTGGATGATGTCGAGATAGGCCAAACCAGGCTTCACCATCATGATGTCGGCGCCCTCCTGCTCATCGAGCTGGGCTTCTGTAATAGCTTCCCGAGCATTGGCGGGATCCATCTGATAGGTGTCTTTGTTTTTAGGGATCGGCTTGCTGCCGGCGGCACGAGGGGCGGAGTCGAGGGCCTCGCGGAAGGGTCCGTAGTAAGCGGAGGAGTACTTCGCCGTGTAGCTGATGATGCCCACATGTTCGAAGCCTTCATCGTCGAGGGCTTCCCGGATGGCACCGACCCGACCGTCCATCATGTCGCTGGGACCGATCAGATCAGCGCCCGCTTCAGCCTGCACAACGGCCTGCTTGCAGAGCAGTTCAATTGTCTCGTCGTTGAGGACCACGCCGTCCTGACTGACGATCCCGTCATGACCATCGCAGGAGTAGGGATCCAGGGCGACGTCGGTCATGATCGCCATCTGAGGAATGGCTTCCTTAATCTGACGGATCGCCCGCGGAATGAGGCCATTGTCGTTGAAGCATTCAGCCCCGTCTTCGGTCTTCAGCCCCTCAGAGACCTTCGGGAAGAGAACGATGCAACGCACCCCCAGGTCGTAAGCACGCTGCACTTCGCCGGTGAGGGCTGCCAGGCTCCAACGGCTGGCACCAGGCATGGCACCGATCGGCTCCACCTCAGTGCCTTCATGCACAAAGAGGGGATAGATGAAGTCTGCAGCCGAGAGGCTGTGCTCACGCACCATGGCGCGTAGGGCGGGCGTACGCCGAAGACGACGGGGGCGGTAGGTGAGCTCCATCAGACCCAAACACAAGGGGTGATCGTAAGGGTCACCCGATCAGAGGGCCGCCGAACGAAGCCACTCTTGACGAGGATGGTCGGTGCGGATGGCACGCAACTGCTCGAGTAAGCGACGCTCCTCCTCACTCCATGAGGGCGGTATGGCCAGCGTCAGCGTGAGCAGGAGATCACCGCGACCGGTGTTCGAAGGCCAGCCTTTACCCTTCAACCGCAGGCTGCGGCCCGGGGCGGTACCGGCCGGAATGCTGACCTGGGCATCACCATCGGGAGTCATCACCGAGACCATGCCTCCAAGGGCCAGTTCATCGAGGCTGACGGGCAGATCGGCCCGCAGCTGATCCGACTCTAGGCGCCAGATCGGGTGCTCCTGAACCTTGAGGTTGAGATAGAGGTCGCCCCGCCGTCCGGTTCCCGGTTGCAGATTGCCCTTGCCCTTCAAACGCAGACGCGAGCCGTTCTTCACCCCTGCAGGGATGCGCACCTGAACGCGCTCGTTATTGACCGAGAGGCTGCGTTCGCCACCGCGAAAGGCCTCCGCAAACATCACATTCACTGAAGCTTCGGCATCCAGATTCACCGGAGCGCGTGAAGCCTGGGCACCACGGGGGAAACCGCCGCCTGCGAATCCACCCCCAGGGAAACCACCACCGGCCGGTCCACCGAAACGGCCCAACAGGTCGTTGATGAAATCGTCGAAATTGCCGTAGCGACCGAAGTCAACATCCATACCGGGGGATGCTCCCCCGCCCATGCCGCCGGCCTGATTCCAATACTGGCCAAATTGCTCATAACGACGCCGTTTCTCAGGATCGGAGAGCACTTCGTAGGCCTCACTGATCTCCTTGAACCGCGCTTCAGCCTGGGCATCACCGGGGTTGACGTCAGGGTGGTATCGGCGCGCCAGGCTGCGAAAGGCTTTCTTGATGGCGTTGGCGTCGGCGCTGCGATCGACACCGAGCACCTGGAAATAATCCTTGTATCCGCTGCCTGCCATACCCATTCAGTGGTGATTCCAGTTTCACCGCAACGGGGGTTGCGTTGTTGCTTCCGCATGGAGGGAAGCCCGAACGCATCAATGCGACCTAGCTTCAGACCAACCGCTGGATCAGCATGAGGAGCACGGCTTCATCCCTGCTGGCAAGCGTGCTGGTCGCAGCTGGCGGAGCTAGCGGTGGCCCACCGGTATCGGCAGCTCCCTGGACCAGAACGATCGGAGAGCCCCTACGCGACTCCAGCCCCCAGGCCCTTGAACTGCCGCAGCATCTGAAGGCGGTTGAGGCCAGGTTTTACGGCGCTTGGACCTGCCCGGCCTGCTTCAAGCAGATGAACCTTTTCGGCAAACAGGCCGGCGCGGACCTGCCCTATGTGGAGTGCCACAAGCCGAAGCAGCTACCGGATCAAGCCGAAGCCTGCAACGCCGCAGAGATCCGGGCCTACCCCACCTGGGTTCTCCCCGATGGACGCCAGAAAGTTGGAGTTCAGTCCTTGGAAGCCCTGAGCCGCTGGAGTGGCTTGAACTGAGATGGCACTGATTCACGGTCTGCATCAGCGCAACATCCGAGGCGACCTCCTAGGAGGATTGACAGCAGCCGTTGTCGCCCTGCCCCTCGCCCTGGCCTTCGGCAATGCCGCCCTTGGCCCGGGCGGCGCCATCTACGGCCTGTATGGGGCAATCGTCACCGGATTCCTGGCAGCCCTGCTCGGGGGAACTCCCGCTCAGGTAAGCGGACCCACCGGACCGATGAGCGTCACCGTGGCGGGGATCGTCTCGAGCTTGGCCGCCATCGGCATCAGTCGAGATCTCAATGCCGGGGAGATGCTGCCGTTGGTGATGGCCGCTGTGGTGATCGGTGGTGTGTTTGAAGCCCTGCTCGGGGTGCTGCGGCTAGGGCGCTTCATCACCCTGGTGCCCTATTCAGTGGTCTCCGGCTTCATGTCGGGGATCGGTTTCATCATCCTGGTGCTGCAACTCGGGCCCTTCATCGGGGTGAGCACCCGGGGCGGCGTGATCGGGTCCCTGAGTTCACTAATCGAGGCACCCAGCTGGAACCCAGCAGCGCTCGCCGTTGGATTAATGACACTCACCATGGTGTTCCTGACCCCCCTGCGCATCCGTCAGTGGGTGCCAACGCCTCTGCTGGCGCTGCTGATCGTGACGCCCTTATCGGTGGTGCTGTTCAACGACAACCGGCTACTGGAACTGGGCCTTGAACCCATCGCCCGGATCGGTGCAATCCCGGAAGGCGGCTTGCAACTGGTGTTTCCCGATTTCAGCCAACACCTGCCGGAGCTGGTGAAAGCCGGCATGGTTCTCGCCCTGCTCGGGGCCATCGACTCATTGCTCACCTCCCTGGTGGCCGACAACATCACCCAGACCAATCACGACTCCAACCGTGAACTAATCGGCCAGGGCATCGCCAACACCGCGGCTGGGTTTCTCTCGGGTCTTCCCGGTGCCGGAGCCACCATGCGAACGGTGATCAACATCAAATCCGGTGGTCAGACCCCCTGGTCGGGCATGACCCATTCCCTGGTGCTGCTTCTCGTGCTGCTGGGGGCGGGCCCTCTGGCAGCACAGATCCCCACAGCGCTGCTGGCGGGAATCCTGATCAAAGTCGGCCTCGACATCATCGACTGGGGCTTTCTGCTCCGCGCCCATCGCCTGTCAGCGAAAACGGCCGCGCTGATGTACGCGGTGCTGTTGATGACGGTGTTCTGGGACCTGATCTGGGGCGTTCTGGTGGGGATGTTCGTCGCCAACCTGTTGACCGTTGATTCGATCACGCGGTCTCAACTGGAGGGGATGGAGCAGGACAACCCTTCCGATGCCACAGAGGCACGACACGCCAATCTCTCCTCGGAGGAGGAAGCCCTGATGCTCCGCTGCGGCAAAGCCTTGATGCTGTTCCGCCTGCGCGGCCCTCTGAGTTTTGGCGCCGCCAAAGGAATAAGTGCCCGGATGGGGTTGATCCACGGCTACAGCGTGCTGATCCTTGACCTCACCGACGTGCCTCGCATCGGGGTAACAGCGACCCTGGCGATTGAACGCATGGTGGAGGAAGCACGATCAGCGGGCCGCACCCTGTTCATCGCCGGTGCCAATCAGGCCCTTGAACAACGGCTGCGGCAATTCGGTGTGGAGGGTGTGCTCCGGCCTTCCAGGCTGAATGCCTTGCAGGAGGCCGCTCAGCTGATCTGACTGGAGTCCACCCCGCAGGAATGCATCCGCACATCTTCAGGGCGTGCCAACTCCCCCTCCAGCGCCTTCACTTCAGCCCGGGCCAGCACTTCAAGGCGGTCGACAACCAGCTCCCGCGGGTAGCGCTGCTCACACAGCACCCAATACAAGCCGAAGTGGCGGGCTTCACTCGCCAGCAGATCGCTGTAAAGCGCCCTCAACTGGGGATCCGGACTGTGCTCGGCCAGCAGAGCCATTCGCTCATGGCTGCGGGCTTCGATCAGACCGGCCACCAGGAGGGAGTCGAGCATTCTTTGCGGCTCACCTTTACGGATCTGCCGGGCGAGATCAGCGCCATAGCCTGGGGAAGGCAGCGGTTCCAAGTAGCGCCCCCGCGCCTTGATCAGAGCAAGAACTTGCTCGAAGTGCTCCAGTTCTTCACGCGCCAGAGGGCTGAGGGCTTCGCCCAGACCCTGTTCGCAGAGATAGCGGAACATCATTTGTACCGCAGCCCCCGCAGCCTTGCGTTCGCAGTGGGCGTGATCGATCAGCACCTCCATCGGCCGGGCATTGGCCTGCTCCACCCAGCTCCAAATGGTGGGCGCAGCCAACCAGCGGATCGAGGCGACCGTTTTCGAAGGAACGATGAGGGTCATACGTTCGGCCTGAGGTAGCTGAGCAATCCTTTCAAGGCAAGGCTGTAACTGGCGGGTCCGAAGCCGCAGATCACACCCACAGCGCGCTCAGCCAGAAACGAGTGATGGCGGAACTTTTCCCGGGCATGGGTGTTGCTGAGATGCAATTCGACGTAGGGGATCGCGACGCCAGCCAGGGCATCACGGATGGCGATGGACGTGTGGGTGTAGGCCCCAGCGTTGATCAAGATCCCATCGCATCGGCCCATGGCCTGGTGAATCCGGTCCACCAGGGCACCTTCGAAATTGCTCTGAAAGCAGTCCAGCTGCACAGATTCTTGTGCCGCCTCCCTGGTCAGCGTCGCTTCGATGTCGGCCAGAGAGGATTGGCCATAGATCCCAGGCTCACGCTGGCCCAACAGGTTCAGATTCGGACCGTTCAGCAGCAGAACGTGCATGGCTGGAGGCTGCTTCAGTTCGCCAGATCGTATCGAGATCATGGGAAAGGACACCCCGACTGGTAAGTTCTTGCGGTGTGGTTCGGGTCGGTGCCCGAGTGGTTAATGGGGGCGGACTGTAAATCCGCTGGCTCTGCCTACGTTGGTTCAAATCCAACCCGGCCCATCCTCCACATGCCCTTGTAGCTCAGCGGTAGAGCACTCCCTTGGTAAGGGAGAGGTCTCGAGTTCAAGTCTCGACAAGGGCTTTCTTCTTCCCCTCGGCACCAGGGGATAGGGGTTTCGACCCCAAAACAGCCGCCGATTGGGGTCCAATACCTCGGCTATCGACAGTTCCCAGTCTCCAAACACAGGAACGTCCTGGCTCGATCGTTAGGGGAACATGATTGGAGCGACTGCGGTTGATCACGACCCGTAGGCCATACGCAACGCCCTCAAGCACGTCCGCCCCTTGGGCTGACCAGCTCAGACCCTCCATGCGCAAGACCCCATGGGCACAGCGGAGTTCTGCGAGAGACTGAATGAAAGGGCGCAGATCAGCGGGCCAAGGGACATCCCAGGGATAGGCCTCACGGCAGGCCGGTCCAGGACCGCTGGAAGGGCCCGGTTCAGGACCACCCGCCAGAGCAGCTTCGGTCCCGTAGTAGATGCAGGGCGCTCCCGGGTGGAGAAAGAGCAGCAGTAGGGCCAACTTCAGGGCCTCTAAGTCGTTGTTGAGGCTGTGAAGGGCCCGGGGCACGTCATGGCTATCGAGCAGGTTCATCTGGGCCCTGTTCACCACCTCCCGATAAGAACGCGTTGTTGTCGTCCAGATGGTCAACAGAGCCTGACCATCCAGGGGGTCGAGGGGGTATTCCGAATTGCGGTAGTCCCGCCGCAGTGCCTCACCAGCGGCCCAGCAAATGCTGCTCCAGCCCAGCCGGTAATTCATCACGCCATCGAAGTGATCCCCCTGCAGCCAGGGGGTCGCATCACCCCACACCTCTCCAACAATCCAGGCCTCCGGGTTGGTGGACCGCACCATCTGCCGAAACTCCACCCAGAAGTCGGCCGGGACCTCAGCAGGGACGTCAAGACGCCAGCCATCAATGCCCTGCTCGAGCCAGTGACGGCCAACAGCCAGCAGGTGCTCCCGAACCCCTGGATTGGCATGGTTGAACTTGGGCAAATCAGGTAAGGCCCACCAACTGTCATAGCCGCAGTCCTCGCCTGGGGCGGGATAGGGCTGCAGCGGCCAACGGTGCACATGGAACCAATCCCGGTACGGCGAATCCGCACCGTTCTCCACCAAGTGATGAAAGGCCCAAAAGCCGCGGCCGCAGTGGTTGAACACCCCATCCAGAACCACCCTCATGCCGCGCTGATGCACGGCATCGATCAGCTCCCTGAGTGCTGCATTGCCCCCCAGCAGGGGATCAACCTCAAAGTAGTCGTAGGCGTGGTAGCGATGGTTGGCGGCTGAACTGAAGATCGGCGTGAGATAGAGGCAGGTGATGCCCAGGGCTTGAAGCCCATCGAGGGAATCGATGACGCCGTAGAGATCCCCGCCCTGGAGTCCTTCCTCGCGAGGATCCGCCCCCCATGGCTTGAAGGCGAGATAGCGCTGCGCATCGACCCTCCCACTGCGGCGAAAACGGTCGGGAAAGATCTGATAGAGCACCGCATCAGCTACCCAGACGGGAGGATCGCGAAACGGAGTGGTTGCTGCCAAAACCTTTGCAGTCAGCCATCTCATGGCTAGCAGGAGAGAAAGACATTGGCCATGGCTGAACAGCCTCTTCTTCTGGCCCTCGATCAGGGCACCAGCAGCTCCAGAGCCGCGCTGTTCAGCAGCTCCGGGGATCTGGTGGTCAGCTCCAGTGCACCGCTGCCGATTTCCTACCCCGCGGATGGATGGGTGGAACAGGACCCGATGGCGATCTGGACCAGCCAGCGGCAGGCCCTGGTGCAGCTCGATTCGAAGCTCAGCGAAATACAGCGCAAGGCAGTGGTGAGCTGTGGCATCACCAACCAACGGGAAACCACCGTGCTCTGGCGCCGCAGCAATGGCCTCCCCTGCGGTGCGGCCCTCGTCTGGCAAGACGGCCGCACCGCAGGCATCTGCGCGGCCTGGAAGCAGCAGGGACTAGAGCAGGAGTGGTGCCGGCGCACGGGCTTGCTGCTCGACCCGTACTTCAGTGCCAGCAAGATCCGCTGGATGCTCGATCACTACGAGGATGCCCAGGCTGCCGCGGCCAGCGATGACCTCTGTTTCGGCACGGTGGAGAGCTGGCTGCTCTGGCAACTCACCGGCGGCCAGCGCCACGGCAGTGACATGAGCAATGCCAGCCGAACACTGCTGATGGACCTGGAGCAGCAGCGCTGGGTGGATGACTTCCGAGAGCCCACAGGGCTTCCCGCCAACGCTTTACCCGAACTGCTGCCCTGCCGCGGAGAGTTCGGGCGCATCGCTTCGGATCTTCCCTTTGCAGGCCTACCGATCCAGGCGATGCTCGGCGACCAACAGGCCGCCACTCTGGGCCAGCTCTGTCTGCAGCCCGGAGAAGGCAAGTGCACCTACGGCACGGGAGCCTTTCTGGTGATCAACACCGGCGACGTCATCCGCCGCTCGGATGCAGGGCTGCTGAGCACCCTCGGCTGGACCGATGCCGCTGGAACACCCAGCTTCTGCCTTGAGGGAAGTCTGTTCAACGCCGGCACTGTGATCCAGTGGCTGCGGGATGGGCTGCAGATCATTGATCAGGCTCCCCAGGTGAACGAACTAGCGCGTTCGGTGCCGGATTCAGGAGGGGTCATGCTCGTGCCTGCCTTCACCGGCTGGGGCACACCGCACTGGGATCCTCAGGCGCGCGGTGTTCTGGTGGGCCTCACCCGTGACAGTGGACGCGGCCACATTGCCCGGGCAGCACTGGAAGGAATCGCCCTGTCTGTGGCGACGTTGGTGGAGCTTGCCGAGCAGTCCCTCGGCACCGGCCTGGGTGAACTGGCGGTGGATGGTGGCGCCGCCGCCTCCGATCCTCTGCTGCAGGCACAGGCTGATTGCACCGGTCTGACGGTGCGGCGTCCCGCCAGCCTCGAGAGCACCGCCCGGGGGGTGGCGCTGTTCGCAGGCCTCCAGGCTGGGGTGGTAAGCGACCTGGAGCAGCTCGCGACCGGACGAAGAGACTGCGCGGAACTATTCCACCCGCAGATGGATGCATCCCAGCGCAACCGCTGGCGCGCACGCTGGCAGAACGCCGTCTCCAGAAGCCTGGGGTGGCATGGCTGATCACCAGGTGGACCTGCTGGTCATTGGCGCAGGGGCCAGCGGTGCAAGCGTGGCCTACGAGGCAACACGACGGGGGCTGAGCGTGGCCCTGCTCGAGGCCGGAGACATCGGCGGTGGCACCAGTTGCCGAAGTACGAAGCTGCTCCATGGGGGGGTCCGCTATCTCGAGCTGGCCTTCAAGACCCTGGATCTGGCCCAGCTGAGGCTGGTGCGGGAAGCCCTGCTCGAGCGGAGTCACTGGTTGGCCCAGGCGCCGTTCTTGGCCCGACGACTCGAGCTGGCCCTGCCCACACAACAGCTCTGGGGACAGGCCTACTACCGACTTGGGCTGGGGATGTATGACGCCCTGGCCGGTCAGCGGAGCATCGGCCACAGCCGACTGCTGTCTCAGCAGCAAATGCATCAGGCCCTACCTCTACTGAAGGAGTGTCAAGGCGGTGTGGCCTACAGCGATGGGCAATTCGACGATGCACGCCTAAACCTGCTGCTGGCTCTCACTGCGGAGCAGCGGGGGGCAACCCTGCGCACCCGTTGCCGGGTGGTGCAGCTGGAAACCGATGGCACGGGCCAGCTCAAGGCCGCCATCAGTGAATCCACCACGGGCCAACGGGAACGTTGGTGCGCCTCGGCGTTTGTCAATGCCACGGGCATTCGCGCTGATGAGATCCGGCAGATGGCGGAGGCTGATGCCCCTCCACGGATGCTCACTAGCCGTGGGGCCCACATCGTGCTGGAGCAGAACCTCTGCCCAGAGAACCTTGGGCTTCTGGTGCCATCCACCGCGGATGGACGCGTGCTGTTCATGCTCCCCTTCCATGGCCGCACCCTGGTGGGGACGACAGATGAAGCCTGCACCAAGGAGAGCGCCACATCCCCCTCTGAGAAAGAGGAGACCTACCTGCTCAACTACGTGCGTGACTGGTTTCCACAGCTCCAGCATCCAAAGGTGAGCAGCCGATGGGCGGGGGGACGCCCGCTGCTGAAGCCAGCAGACCAGGGCATGGATAGCAGCCGTGTGGTGAGAGAGCACGAAGTGGAAACTCTGGCTTGCGGCCTGGTAAGCGTGATGGGAGGCAAATGGACCACCTGCCGGCCGATGGCCGAGGACACCCTGGCCGCGGTGGAACGCCAGCTCGGAAAGAAGCTGCCCACCCCTGAAGTAATGCCACTGCGGGGCGCAGTGGAGTCGTTGGAGGCCACCCAGGACGAGCTCCAACGCCAGAAAGATCAACTCGAAACCCTGCTTCCCGACACCGCCCTCAAAGCCGAGCAAGTCGCCCACCTCCAAAGCACCTATGGCTTGGAGGCAGTGGGCTTGATTGAACCCGCGGACCCCAGCCGACGCGAGCCCCTCAGCCCGGTGATCCCCCTCTGTGCCGCAGAACTGAACCACTCAATACAGCGGGAACATGCCCGAAGCAGCAGCGATGTGCTGGCCCGCCGCTGCCGTCTGGCCATGGTGGATTTGAACGAGGCCGAACGACTCCGGCCCCAGGTGGAGGAGCTGCTGGATCAGGCGGGCGTGGCAGCGGACTCAACCTCACCGATTAACCACCAGTTGAATCCATAGGGCGGAAGGTTCACGAACCACTCCGCTGCAGCGGGCGGGAACTCACAGCCCCACATCACTTCACGGGTGCGCTCGCCAGCCCACTCTGAGAGATCCAAACCGAGCGAGGCTCCAGCGGCGGTGACATTGGCGGCCACGAGCACTGTCATCGCCTCGGTGCAACGGAGATACACCAGCACTCCGGGGTGGGGGCTGGGCAGCAACCGGAAGCTTCCATGCCGCAGTGCTGGCAGCAGCCGGCGGCAGGTGAGCATGCGCCGGTGCCAATTCAGCAGCGACCCCGGCAGCTGCTTCTGCACCTCCACGTTCACCACGCGGTAGTCGTAGCCGGGCGCGGTGATCGGTGGCAGCACCAACAACGGATCGGGGGCAGTGGAGAAGCCACCGTTGCGGGCCGGCGTCCAGGCCATCGGCGTGCGGTTGGGATCTCGGTCCCGCAGACCGGGCCAGTCGCCCATGCCCAGTTCATCGCCGTAATACAGACAGGGCATCCCCGGAAGGCTGTAGAGGAGCCCATGCAGCAACCGGTTAGAGCGTGGATCGCCATTGAGAAGAGGAGCCAGGCGTCGGTTAATGCCCCAGTTCAACCAGTGCCCCTGCCCCTGGGGCAGGCCCACCCGGATGGTCTGAATCACCTCATCGCTGATGAGGTGGCCATCACCCAACCAGAGTTCATCGTGATTGCGCAGGGGCAGGGCCCAGCGGGGACCACGCACCGCCTGCTCGGCTTGCATCAGACACTCCCCGAGCTGTTGGGTGCGGCCACTGGCAATGGCCGCGAACAGATGGGCGGTGAGCACGAAGTTGAACGCTCCATGCAATTCGTCATCCGCCAGGTAAGGAGCGGCCTCCTCCACCGGCTGAATCGCCTCTCCCAGCAAGAGCACATCACGACCATGGGCATCCACCCGCTCCCGCAATCGCTTGAGGAAGGAGTGAGTCTCCGGCAACCCCTCGCAGCGGGTGCCCTCTGACTCGAACAGGAACGGAACCGCATCCAGACGGAAGCCGTCGACACCACGATCCAGCCAGAAGTCGACCACCTCCAGCATCGTGTCTTGCACCCAGGGGTTCTCGTAATTGAGATCAGGCTGATGACGCAGGAAACGGTGCAGGTAGTACTGCTCGGCGACCGGATCCCACTCCCAGTTCGACGCCTCAAAGTGCCGGAAGAGAACCGGTGCCTCGGCGTATCGCTTGGGGTCGTCGCTCCAGACGTAAACATCCCGTTCCGAACTGCCCTTGGGAGCCCAGCGGGCGCGCTGGAACCAGGGATGAAGGTCACTGGTGTGGTTAAGCACCAGGTCCAAAATCACGCGCATGCCCTGCCTATGGGCCGCCGTGAGGAACCGATGGAAGGAGGAGAGATCCCCCAGATCCGGATGGATTCCAGTGAAATCCGTGATGTCGTAGCCCCCGTCCCGCAAGGGGGAGGGATAAATCGGGGTCAACCAGAGGGTGTTGACCCCCAGCCAACGCAGGTAGGGCAACCGCGCCGCAAGCCCCTTGAAATCACCGGTGCCATCGCCATTCCCATCGGAATAGCTGCGAACGATCAACTGATAGATGACCGTCCCTGACCACCACGGAAGCGCTGGGGTCATCCCCCGGTTGCAGATTCACCACTGCTAGACCCGACTGGCCTAATCGTCAGCCCTGTGGCCCTCACCCAATCGCAATTGAGCCGGATGCAGGAGCTCGTGGGGAAAGGGCTGACCCGTCCCCTGGCCTGGCGCCGAGAGCAATTGCAACGCCTCTCCACCCTGGTAGAGAAGCACGAATCGGAAGTGCTCGAGGCCCTCGCCGCCGACCTCGGCAAACCACCGACCGAAGCCTTTTTTGAGCTGGTGGCCTTGCGACAGGAGCTCAAACTCACCGGCCGGCAGCTGGAGCGCTGGATGCGCCCACGACGCGTGGCTGTCCCCCTCTCACTGCGCCCCGGCCAGGCCAAGGTTGTACCGGAACCACTGGGGTGCGTTCTGGTGATTGGACCTTGGAACTATCCCTTTCAACTGACACTGCGGCCCTTGATCAGTGCCCTGGCTGCGGGCAACACCGCCGTGCTCAAGCCCTCCGAGCACGCCAGTGCCACAGCGGATCTGATCGCACGGCTGATCCCTCAGCATTTCGAGCGCGACGTGGTGCAGGTGGTCCAGGGAGATGGAGCCGTGGCAGCCGCCCTGGTGGCCATGCCTTTCGACCACATCTTTTTCACCGGTGGCGGCAGCATCGGACGGAAAGTGCTGGAGGGAGCCGCTGCACACCTCACGCCGGTAACCCTGGAGCTGGGTGGCAAAAGTCCGGCCATCGTTCTTGAAGGGGCCGACCTCATGGTGGGGGCGCGTCGCTTGATCTGGGGCAAAGGGATCAATGCCGGGCAGACCTGCATCGCTCCAGACCATCTATTGGTGCCACTCGCACTGCGTTCACCCCTGCTGAAGGCAATGGAGGAGGCCCGAACCGAGATGTATAGCGCCGATCCCCTCAACTCCAATCAGCTGGGGCAGATCATCAATGAACGCCAGTTCAATCGTCTGGAGCAGCTTCTGGAGACCGCCAGAGCGGACGGCCGCATCCTGATTGGAGGTGAAATCAACCGGGAGCAGCGACGGATCGCCCCCACCGTGATCCGCGTGGATGACCGCAATGATCCGCTGATGGCCGAGGAGCTGTTCGGCCCCCTCCTGCCGGTACTGATGCTGGACGATCTGACTACAACCCTTCAGGAGATCCGCCAAGGGCCCAAACCCCTGGCGCTTTACCTCTTCGGCGGGGATGAGGCCCAGCAGCAGCAAGTGCTCACCACCACGAGCTCAGGTGGGGTCTGCCTCAACGATGTGGTGATGCAGGCCGGCGTTCCCCAGCTGCCCTTCGGAGGCGTCGGAGCCAGCGGAATGGGCAGCTACCACGGCCAAAGCGGCTTCGACACGTTCAGCCACCACAAGGCGGTCCTGAAACGCCCGTTCCGGTTTGATTTCAAGCTCCGCTACCCGCCCTACAAGGTGGATCTCAACCTGCTGAAGCGGCTGGCGGGATAAGGCGCGCTCATCGCCACCACATCCCTTCTGCAGCAACTGCTCTGGAGGGCTGGCGCTTTATGTCAGGCACCGTATCTTGCGGGGATATGCCGGAGACAAATGCGCCGTACCGCTCTTGCCGCCCTGCTGCTGACGGCTTGGTTCCCGCTGGCAGCAACGGCTGCTTCGGTGACGGTGCGATCCGGCGAGACGCTCTCGGATATCGCTGACCGTTACGACGTCAGCGTCGGCACCCTGATGCGCATGAATGGAATCCGCAACCCAGACCTTGTCGAGGCCGGAAGCCGCCTGCAAGTGCCAGGTCCCACCGTGACGGCAGGCTCGGGCCGCCATCGCATCAACAGCGGTGAGACTCTCAGCAGCATTGCCAGCCAGTACCGCGTCAGCAGTCGCGACCTGGTGACCCTCAACAACCTGCGTAACGCCAATCACGTCGAGGTCGGCCAAACACTGCGACTCCCCAGCAACGCCGTAATGCCGCGCCCGGCCTTCAAGCCGGTAGCCGTGACCCCAATCCGTGGTGCCACGGAACATACCGTCGCCAAAGGGCAAACCCTCACGCAGATCGCCAAGGCCTACAAGCTTCCTGTCGCCAGCCTGATCAGCATCAACGCTTTAACCGACCCAAACAAGGTTGAGGTGGGAACGCGTTTGTACCTGACGGATCCCTCCTTCCAGGCATCGATCACCGCCCAACCGCAGCAAAGAAAAAAGGAACCGGTGGGCACCACCAGCACACCAGTGGTGACGGCGAAGCCAACGGCTCAAGCCAAGGCCAAGCCCGTCCAAACCAAGGCGGTGCAAACGCAACCGGTTCAGGCCAAAAAAACGGTGGTCAAGGCCAAGTCGGTCGAGGCCGCCAAGCCCCAGCAGACCCTGGCCAAATCGGCTGACTGGCGTACCTATGGCCCCCTCCAGGTGGACTGGGGCAACTGGCAAGACATGGGTGGCAGCCAGGTGGTGCCGACCCTCAATGCTCAGGGGCAGGCTCTTTACCTGGCTGTGAACTGTTCCGCCAAGAAGATCAATGCCACCGGTGCCGATGGGAGCTGGAAAACCTGGGAAGCGCCGAAGAATCGATTCGAAAAAGACCTGGTGAAGGACCGCTGTCAGATCAAGGCCTGATCTGAATCAGGCGGCGTAATCCAGCGGCCAGGGGGAATCCAGGAATCTCCGGCCGCTTTCACGGAGATAAAGCCGCTGAGCACCGTCGTTGCTTTCCTGAATCAACTCCTCCTGCACGAGCCGACGAGCCAACCAAGTCCAGCGGTCGTGGCGTCCGGGTTCGTGCAGGGCTAGGTGCTCGCCAAGGCGGCGCATCTCCGTTCCGTCCTGCTCGGCCAGATGGGCCAGAAGCGTTTCCACCTGGACTGACCAGTCGCGTCTTTTTGGGGACTCCATACAGCGATCGCAGCGGCCACAGGGCCCCACCAACTCGCCGACCGCCAGCAGCAACGCCTGTTCACGGCACATTTCACCCTCCGCGACGGCCTCCATGCGACGCAACTGCTGCTGCGCCAGGTCCAAGCGGCGACGCTCCTCCAGGGCGTTGCTCCCCCTGGCCGAGGCCTGCATCGCCCAGCCCAGGCTGGTGCGATCACCCGGCGAAAACAGCACCTGGCAATGTGCCGAACTGCCGTCTCTACCGGCACGACCCGATTCCTGCAGATAGCCCTCCGGCGTGGCTGGCAGATCGAGATGAAGCACGAGGCCCACATCGCCACGGTCAACCCCCATACCGAAGGCCACCGTCGCTACCAGTACGGGCCGCTCGTGCTCGAGGAACAGCCTCAGGGCCTGCTGACGGGTCTCCGGATCCAAGCCGGCGTGATACGGCGTTGCTGCAACACCTTGGTCACTGAGACGTTCCGCCCACTGTTCAACGGAACGACGGGTGCGGGCATAGATCAAAGCGGCGCCACGGGACATCTCCAGTGCCTCCAACACCTGCGGCATGGGGTCCCTGGGGCGCCGCTGCATCGTGTAGTGGAGGTTTTCCCGGCGAGCCGAACTCACCTGCACCAGCGGGCGACGTAGATCCAGAAGGCGAATGATGTCTGCCCGCACCCGTGGGGCTGCCGTCGCACTGAGGGCCAGCATTGGCACCCCCGGGCAGAGGCGGCGGACCTGACCCAGGCGGCGGTAATCGGGGCGGAAGTCATGCCCCCAGGCACTGATGCAGTGGGCCTCATCAACCGCTATGGCCACCAGTCGCCCCTCCGTGGCATGACGTTCCAGCATCAGCCGGGTCTGCTCACCCTGGAGTCGTTCCGGCGCGATGTAGAGCAGGCGCAGCGTGGCGTCCCGCAGCTGCTCCAAGGCATGCTGGCGTCGAGCTGGGTCCAGTCCGGCATGTAGGCAGGCCGCAGCGATTCCCCGTCGCTGCAGGGCCATCACCTGGTCCTCCATTAGCGCCACCAACGGTGAAATCACCACCACCAGGCCCTCGCGCACCAGGGCCGGCAGCTGATAGCAGAGCGATTTGCCACCACCGGTGGGCAGCACTGCCAACGCGTCCCTGCCGGCCAATACGGCATCCACAACGGGCCGTTGCCCAGGGCGGAAGCCATCCCAACCGAAGTGGGTCTGCAGTGCACGCTCGAGCGAAGCCAGAACACACCAGATGTGGAGACCTCAGCTTATCGAGCACAAGATCTGGAGTCAGGCCAGCGGCGGCGGATCCAATTGATCGGGGGACTCCTCCACCAGCTGGAGCCGCACCCGTTTGCCACCGGCGAGCTCTCCCAACGACACCCGCATCGTTGCGCCACTGAGGGTCTGCAAAGCGTTCAGCACATCGCGCAGGTAAGGCGTGCTGCTCCCGCTTTCAACCCAAAGCCGCTCCTGAAGCCCCCCCAAGCGCCGCCAGGAGGTGTGCAGCTTCAGCACCGCGGACTCAAGAGCCTGGGCCTGGCCTACCGCATCAGCCAGCAGGCCAAGGGCATCCAAGCGCTGGGCCTCCTGCATAGCGCGGTCGAGGTCCAGTTCACCCTGTTGAAAGGCACGAACGGCAACACCAGACTCAGTTGCCTTGGTGATCCAACGCGCTGTGCTGGTGACGTCCTTGATGCGGTCGAGTTCGGGCTCATCTCGGAGCACCTTGCGCAGATCTTCCTGCTGAGGCTCAGGCAGCTTGGCCAATTCCCGCACCAGAGGAGCCACCGCACGGGGTGGCAGAAGGTTCTCCTGGGTGCGCTGACGAATTTCTTCCGGCAGCAATGGACTGGTGGCCGCCGTGAATTCATCGGTGAGACGGCGCACCTGCTTGCGGGTGATTTCCTGCCCCTCGTTAGCAGCCTCAGAAATCATCAGCTGCACTTCAGGAACCGCCTGAGCGGTTTCCATGAAGGCCCGCTTGGAGAACTGATTGACGCTGCTCTCCTCCAAGGTGCCGTCGCTGAGCATGCTGTCGGCAGATTCCGCCAGTTGAATCAAGCCATAGGCGCGGGTCTTGCTGATTTCCTGCTCGCGCAGCCACTGAAGAAATCCGGCACCTCGCCCTTCACCACCTCGCTTTTCCTTGTCCCGCACAGCTCGGAGGATGCGACCACGCCAGATCTCAGTCTGGAGGTCAAAGCGGTCGCAGACGGCCCAAGCCTGTTCCAGGCGAGCCAGGAATTCCATCGTGCTGATGTCGTCTTGCTCTGGATCCGGCAAGTCCAGTTGCAACAGCGACGGATCGGGATCAAGGGCGATGGAACTGGTCAAAAGGACGCCGACTACCAAGGGACGACATTCTGTGACGCAGCGGTCATCACCATCCATCCCACGAGATACGCTCCAGTTGCATCTCGTTAATGCCCAGCGATGGCGATCACCCGCGGCGCCAAGGTGCGCATCAAGCGTCCTGAGTCCTACTGGTTCAACGAAGTTGGCACCGTTGCCTCCATCGACACCTCGGGAATCCGTTACCCCGTTGTCGTTCGCTTCGAGAAAGTCAATTACAGCGCCCTGCAGGGCGTTGACGGTGGCATCAACACCAACAATTTCGCCGAAGCGGAACTCGAGCCTGCCTGAGGCCATTGCCTGAACTTCCTGAAGTCGAGACGGTCCGTCGGGGACTGGCAGACCGTCTTGTCGACTTCAAAATTGCACAGGTTGAAGTCTGCAGACCAAGAGTTATTGCCAGCCCTGGTGGCCCCGACTGCTTCGTAAAAGGTCTTTGCGGCTCAATTGTCGGACACTGGCAGCGCAGGGGGAAATATCTCATGGCAGCCCTGGAGCCAAAGGGCGGTGTCTGGGGTGTTCATCTGCGCATGACCGGCCAATTCCAATGGCATGAGAAGCCTTCAGAACCGTGCAAACACACCCGTGTTCGGCTCTGGAACTCCAAAGAAGAGGAGTTGCGCTTTGTGGATATGCGCAGCTTCGGAGAGATGTGGTGGGTGCCTCCGGGCCAGGCGGTTGAAGAGGTGATCACAGGCTTGACGCGACTCGGCCCTGAACCGTTCAGCAGCGACTTCTCCGCCACCTACCTGAAGCAGAAACTCAAGAGCAGCATCCGACCAATCAAAACAGCTCTGTTGGACCAAGCCTTGGTGGCCGGAGCGGGCAACATCTACGCGGATGAATCCCTTTTTGCAGCAGGCATCGCCCCCTTCACCCCCTCAGGGCAGCTGAAGCTCACACAACTGGAGAGGTTGCGCGATGCCTTGGTCAATGTCTTGACCATCAGCATTGGAGCTGGTGGCACAACCTTCAGTGATTTCCGCGATCTTGAGGGGGTGAATGGCAACTACGGCGGCCAGGCCTGGGTTTACCGGCGTGGAGGAGAACCTTGCCGCAGCTGTGGAACGCCAATTCGAAGGGAGAAGCTGTCCGGCCGAAGCACCCACTGGTGCCCGACCTGTCAAAGCTGATTGGGCAGCGGAAGCCCAGAGAGAACCTCGCGATAGGGAGGACGAAGCACACCGAACTCGGTGATTAAACCCGTCACCAGATGAGCCGGGGTGATGTCGAAAGCAGGATTCCAGGCCTGGGCTCCTGGAGCAGCGACTGAAACACCGCGAACGTGGGTGATCTCTTCTGCATCGCGTTCCTCGATGGTGATGGCATCTCCGTCGGGAGTGGCCAAATCAATGCTGCTACCTGGGGCGCAGACGTAAAAGGGGGTGCCATGGGCTCGGGCCGCAAGCGCAAGGTTGTAGGTACCGATCTTGTTGGCAACATCACCATTGGCAGCGACACGATCACAGCCCACCATCACGGCGTCCACCTCACCCCGGCGCATCAGCAATCCACTGGCTCCATCGACAATCACGGTGCAGGGCACACCGAGACAGCCCAACTCCCATGCAGACAGAGCAGCACCTTGCAAGCGGGGACGCGTTTCATCCAGCCAGGCATGGCGAAGAAGGCCACGGGCATGGGCGGCTGCGATCACACCAAGGGCGGTTCCAACGCCTCCCGTAGCGATTGCACCCGTGTGGCAATGGTGCAAAACCTGGCAGCCCTGAGCCAACAAGGAAACGCCGTGATCCACCAACCGCTGGGTGAGCAGACGATCCTCGTTATGGAGTGCAGCGGCAACACCAGCGAGTGCGTCAACATCAACGGAACCGGAGGAAGCAAGGGCCGCCTGCATCCGGTTGAGGGCCCAGCCAAGGTTGACGGCGGTTGGTCGTGATGCACGCAGGCCTCGGATGGCGGAAGGAAGGTCTTCACCGGAACGTGCAGCCAGCACAACCCCCCAGGCCGCCGCGATGCCAATGGCGGGGGCACCTCGTACAGCCATGGATGTAATCGCCTCAGCAACGTCTTGCCATCCGTGCAATCGCATGAAGGCAACTGCATCGGGAAGTTGTCGCTGGTCCAGCAACTCCAAGCAATCACCGGTCCAGCGGCAACTGGGGGGAAGCGTCAATGCAGAAGGGCCTCTGAGTCCTGTATAGAAGACGGAGGGATAAGCGGAATGTGACCGCAAGCCAAACCCAGCGCGATCGCTTGACCGAAGTGATGCAGGACATCCACCGACGCGGCTGGTGCGATGGCACCGGAGGGAACTTCAGCGTGGTGGTGCAGCATCAGCCCCTGCAGTTGCTCATGGCACCCAGCGGTGTGGACAAGGGGCAAGTGCCTCCCGGTGAATTGATTGTGGTAGATGAGCGCGGCGAGGTTCTAACTGGCGAAGGAAAAGCCAGTGCCGAAACAGCGCTGCATCTCCGCATTGTTGAAGCGACCCAAGCGGGAGCTGTGCTGCACACCCATTCCATCCCCGGGACGGTGTTGTCCCGCCACTACGAAGACAAAAAAGGGCTTGTATTGGAAGGCTGGGAAATGCAGAAAGGCCTGGTTGGCATCACGACGCATACAAGCTGCATCAACATCCCTGTAATCAGCAACAGTCAGTCGATGCAAGAGCTAGGCAATGCCGTCGGCCCATGCTTGAGAACTGCACCATGCGGGTTTCTTGTGGCCGGGCACGGCCTTTACGCATGGGGGGCTGACCTTGATGCGAGCAAACGACACCTGGAAATCCTCGAGTTCCTGTTGAAGGTGAAATTGACCCAAATGCAGATCGGACAACAATCATGAACCAACAACATCTATTGCTCGACATCGAGGGAACGACATGCCCAGTGAGCTTTGTCAGCGACATTTTGTTCCCCTTTGCCAAGCAAGAACTGAGCAGCTATATCAAAAAGCACTGGAACAAGAGAACTGACAACAACCCAATCCAAGAAGCTACAGCTGAGTGGAAAAATGATCAGTCCACCGAAAGCTCGCGCCTAAAAAAGCAGCTTGACCAACAGCAAATCAATGAGATTGACGGGCTAATCCAATATCTCAAGCACTTGATCAGCATCGACAAAAAGTCGACAGCGCTCAAAGATCTTCAAGGCAAAATCTGGGAATACGGCTACATAAATGGAGAACTCAAATCTCAACTGTTTTCAGAAACGGCGGAATGTCTACATCAATGGCATGAGCAAGGATGGGCACTTTCGGTATATTCATCGGGCAGCATTCAGGCGCAGCAACTATTATACAGGCACAGTCCTGCAGGCAACCTTGAAAACCTTTTTAGCCACTGGTTTGACACCCGCACTGGACCCAAAAAATCCCCCGAGAGCTACACAACAATTGCAAAGCATCTGCACACTTCCCCAAACAACATTTGGTTCGTGAGTGACAACGGAGCGGAATGCGACGCCGCTCGTTCGGCAGGAATGCAGACCCTCTTCAGCCTTCGCGACGGCAACCCCGACCGTGACCCAAGGGATCACATGGTGATTGAATCGCTGCGTGAGGTAAGCACTCATCTCGCCGCAGAACAATAGACAACAAAAAAGCCACCTCAAGATGAGGTGGCTTCTTCGCGGGTGGTGATGGTGATCGCTTCAGCAATCAGCACATCATCAACCTATTAAGAGAATGTTTTACCTGGCATCGAGCTATTTTCTCAGG
>NZ_VTKY01000013.1 GCF_020514095.1 Synechococcus sp. MU1643
CCTGAGAAAATAGCTCGATGCCAGGTAAAACATTCTCTTAATAGGTTGATGATGTGCTGATTGCTGAAGCGATCACCATCACCACCCGCGAAGAAGCCACCTCATCTTGAGGTGGCTTTTTTGTTGTAAGGTTTTAGTGATCTTTTGCGCCTATCTGTGCCGAGACGTTCGCTTCTTCGACGCTTAAGTGGGCAGATTTGGCAGGCTTGCAAGCGTTGGAATAACGCTGAATGTGTTGATTTAAGTGCTGCATTTGCTTATTTTGTTCTGCAGTCGTTCTTCCCACTGCTGTTAATCGCATTATCTATCGCTGCACGGGTATTTGGTAAAACGGATAGTCTCGATAATGTGTTGGCCTCCGTGACGCAGGTCTTGCCGCCATCAGCAACCAGCCTGGTTGATTCAACTTTGCGTGGTTTGGTCGATCAAGGCTTCGGGGCTGGAATTCTCGGTGTTGTTGTTTTACTTCTCACGGCTAGTAACGCTTACTTGACGCTCCAGCGTGGAGCGGATCGGCTGTGGTCCGAGATTCTGCCGGAGCCATTAATTGGTTTGTCTTGGTGGCAACAGGTTGTGCAATTTTGTCGAACGCGTGTTGAGGCTTTTTTGACGGTTTTTGCAATATCTGTTTTGATTATTTTTCAACAGTTGGTGCTTAGTGTCGGGCAGCTTCCAGAAGAGATTCTTGGCGTCTTGGATGGAGTTATTCCAGGCTTAATGGGATTTGTGCGCTCCAGTCCCATTCTTCCCCTCGGGCGGATTCTTGTCCCAGCCTTGATCTTGTCCTTGATGGCCTGGCTGCTTCAGGTGGTGTTGCCCAGTCGTCGTGTTCCTTCGATTCCTCTCATTCCCGGCTCGTTGTTGATTGGATTTGGTCTGGCTTTTCTCAATAAAATTCTGAGTTTGAGTATTGTTTCTCTGGGTAATCGCTATCAGGCCTATGGCGTAATTGGCAGTGTTTTGGTCTTGACGCTTTGGGTCTGGTTGGTGGGTGTAATTCTTTATTTTGGCCAGTGTTTAAGTGTGGAATTGGTTGCAGTTCGTCTTGCCAAGCCTCGGCTCGGGGAACCGAACAGTGTGACGCCTTGAACTTTGATTCAATTCTGCGAAGCTAATTCTACGGACCTTCTCCGTTGAAGCCAATGAATCGACCACCAGCAGTGTTGTGGATTGCAGCCTTTTTGTTGTTGCTTGTGCCAACCGCTGCCGGTCGTCTCTTGCTTGATCTCGCCGGTGGTGTGCTGCTGGCTCTTTTGGCGCTTCCTCTGATCCTTTCGGGGTTTGGCTGGATTGGTTGGAAACTTTTGCAGTCCAGGATGATCAGCTGTACCGCTTGCGGTGCCACCGGACTGAAGGGGGCTGGAGTGTGTGCGGTCTGTGGAACGCCCTATCCCAGTGCAGGAGACAATCCTGCCAGTGCAGAAGCCCCATCCACTCCCGCCAGTGATCTCACCATTGACGTGGTCGCTCAGGACGTGGATTACGATTCTTGAGCCAGCAGCTGTCGTTCCCGCAGGAACAAGAAAAACGGAGCAGCACAGGCAAAGGCCACGCCAAAACTTAAGGGGATGGCCAGCCACCAGCCTTTGATCTTCTGACGTGGGCCTTCCACACAGATCCATAGTGTGACGGCACTGGCTCCCACCAGCAGGTCAGCGCTCAAGGAGCGTGAGGCGGCTGTGCTGCTGGCATCGGCGATAAATCGCGCCAAATCAAAGGCCTGTCCACCCCCTTCAGCGATGAACTCCAGGTTGGCTTTCCAGGGCAGGATCGCTCCCAACACAGCCAGAAGCAGATAAATCCAAGGCAGGGCTTTACGCATTGTTCGTGGCTTTGAGGGTTTTGGGATCGAGTTCGATAATCGATTGTTCGACGCTGTCGAGCAGGTTCTGGCAACGGCTTAGATAAACCTCGCCGTGGAGAACTTTTTGCTGCAAGTCCTCCAAGGGAACATTGTCGTTCTGCAGCTCAGCAAGCAGCAGATCCAAAGCCTGCATGGCGTCTTCGTAGCTCAGGCTTTCGGCATCCTTTCGCCACACTTCGATGCGATCACGCTGCACTTTGTTGATTTGGCGCTTGCTCATCAGGAGGTGGTGTTGGGGTCACTGCGCTGGATCTGATCGACCCGGGCTTCAAGGCTTCCGTCGCTCATTCGAATGTTGAGCTGATCACCGATCTTGACGGATTCCAGGCCTGAGATGGACTCGCCGGCTTCGTTGCTAATCAGGGCCAAGCCGCGTTTCAACCAGCGTTCCGGGGAAAGTGCCTTGAGCAATTGGTGCTTTTGGGCCAGCTCCTGGCGAAAGCGCCTGATCTTCTCCAGTGGAGACTGTTGTTGCAGCGCAATGGCCCGATTCTGGAGCCGCTGACGCTCGCGATGAATCCTCCCTAGTAGTGCCTCTTTCAATCGGCTTTGCCGTTGCACAAGTCCCTGGTGTTCCGCCTCGCGGTCGGGCAGCAGTGCCACGATCGCCGCCGTTGGCGTGGCTGCGCGATGGTCTGCCACCAGATCGGCGACGGTGAGATCGTCCTCATGGCCCAGGCCTGTTACGACCGGTATGGGGTAGTGCGCGAGGAGGCGGCAAAGGGCCTCGTTGTCGAACACTGCTAAGTCTTCTCGGCTGCCACCGCCGCGGGCGAGCACCAAAGCTTGAAGTCCCAGCTCGGTGGAGCGTTCAGCCAAGCTTTCCAGGGTGCTGATAATCGTCGGAGCCACGGACCCCTGCACAGGAATCGGCACCACGATTAGTTGGGTCAGGGGCCAGCGTTCCGCCGCGGTGCGGAGCATGTCGGCCAGGGCGGAGCTGGGTACGCTAGTGAGCACTGCAATGGAGGAGGGTTGGCTCGGAAGCGGCCTCTGATGCCTGGGGTCGATCACCCCTTCCTGTTCCAGCAGTTGACGCACCCGTTCAAAGTCGCGGAGCACCGTGCTGAGGCTGGGGCGGATGTCCAGCGCCTGAACCGTAAGGCTGGCTCGCGCTGCCCAGAAATTGAGCTTGCCCACAACGGTGACGCCGTCCCCATCCTTGGGCTGGTAGCTCAACTGCGCCAGTTTTGAAGCCCACACCACACCGGAAATACTGGCGGAGCCATCGGTGAGCGTGAGCCAGAGGTGGCCCTTCTTGAGTTGAGGGCGTGAGACCGTTGCTTCCAGCAAAAAACGCGGCGCAAAGCCGCGTTCCAGCAAGCTTCCGATGGCTGTGTTTAGCTCAGCAACGGAGTAGGTCGGAAGACGATCAGCGCTCAAGGCGGCTGTAGGCGTAACCCCAGTAAATGCAGACAACGGCCGAGATGGTGGTCAGCAGAACGCCCCAGTGCTGGTGGATTTGGGTGGCACCAATTGTGCAGATCACCAAGGCGCTGCTGAGCAGCCTTGATCCATCACGTCTGTTCTGAACGTAAAGCGGTGCCAACGAAAGCCTCGGCGGAATTCTTCCCACTGTGCTGCATCAGCGGAGGCTGGTGGAGAGACAACAAAAAACCCCCCGACAGGCCGGGGGGTTCTGTGAATCCGCGAATCGGAATCAGCCGAGGCCGATCTGAGTCAGGATGCCTTGGCCGGTTAGGAGCTCGGTGCCGAGGCCGATCACAAAGCCCATCATGGCCAGACGACCGTTCCAGGTCTCAGCGAAGTTGACGAAGCCGAAGCGTGCGTTGTCAGACATGGGTTGAATCGATTGGATGTGCACCAATGTAACAAAGGTTGGAGTTTTGTTGCATGTGCTAAGGGCTACTCAATTGGGCTTTTGCCTGTTTTTCAAGGTTGTCATCCGTCCGACAGGCGCTTGGTCCGGGACGTCGGCAGAGCTTCGCGGGGATCGTCGGGCCAGGGGTGCTTGGGGTAGCGCCCCCGCATCTCCCGGCGCACCTCCTGGTAGCTGCCTTGCCAGAAGCCTTTGAGGTCGCGCGTGCGTTGCAGGGGACGGCCGGCTGGTGAAAGTAGTTCCAATGTGACGGGGACGCGGCCATTCAGTACGTGGGGGCCGTCGTCAGATCCGAACATCTCCTGCAATTTCACGGCGAGGATGACCTCATCGGCGGTGTAATGGAGGGCGGCCTGACGGCCGGAGGGGATTGGGATGCGGCGTGGCAGTAGACCATCCAGTTGTTGCCTGAAGCTCCAGTCCAGATCGCCCCAAAGTGCTTCTTCCAAAGCTGTGACGCTGATGTCGCTCCAGCTCAGGCAGCCCTCCAGACTTGGACCAAGCCAGGTGTCAGCCTGCTCCAGCAGTGTTGTCAGATCGCGATCAGGCCAGGGGGCGCCAACCTGTTGGTGCATCCATGCCAGCCGTTGGCGCAGCTGATGGCAGCTGTCTGTCCAGGGCAGGACATCAAGGCTGGCCTTCTTCTTCAGCTGCTCGATCAGCAGGGTGCGGCACAGCGCTGCGGCTGGCGAAGGCTGTGGCGTACGGCGCACCACCAACGCCCCCAGTTTTAGCTGGCGTTCGGCGCGGACCCGCTGGCGATCAGGATCCCAGCTGGCCTCGTCTTGCCAGTGGCCGTCCCGCTCAGCGATGCTCTGAAGAGTGCTCTGGCTCAGGGCCACTGCCATCTGGATCCGCGTGTCCCTGCCGCCCATGTCAACCCTGGCAACGGCCAGGGCTGGACTGCCCAGGAGCGGATCCCAGGGCAGCAGCGTGGCTCCGCGGCCCTGACGCAGCTGATAGCGACCGGTCTGGTCTAGACGCTGTTGCGCCAGCCATTCCGGAAAGGCCGCCAGGATCAGATCGCCAGCATTGACCGATGCGCCTCGCTCTTGGGGTGAGGTGCCCAGCCGTTTCAGTTGGCGGCGGAGTTGCTGGCTGAGCGTTCGCAGGGATGGATGGTGCTGGATGCTGTTGAGACGGGCCTCGAGATCGCTGCCGATTTGGCGGCGATCGAAGGGATCCCGTTCGCTGAGGATGGCCGCCAGATCACATCCCAGCTGAGGGGCGCCCCGTTCATGGGCTTTCAGCAGCAGCATGCCGAGACGGGGGTGAACACCCAGGCCGCAGATCAAACGTCCTTGCTCGCTGATGCGGCCGTCGTGCTCCAGCAGGCCGAGTTGTTGCAGGCCGTGCTGTCCCTCCTGCATGGCTGCTGCGGGGGGAGGGGCCAGCCACGGCAACTCTTCTCCCAGCCCAGCCCCCCACTGGGCCAGTTCCATCAGCACCGGCTGGGGATCTGCCAGCAGCAGCTCAGCGGGGTGAAAGGGTGGCCGTCGTTGTTGCTCTGCCGGTGACCAGAGGCGGATGCAGCGGCCCGGACACTGTCGTCCTGCCCGGCCCCTGCGCTGCTCCGCACTGGCCAGGCTGGAGACCACCGTCTCCAGACCCTCCATGCGGGTGTTGGGGTCGTAGCGCAGTTGACGGCTGAGGCCACTGTCAATCACCAGGCGAACCCCATCGATGGTGAGGGAGCTCTCGGCAATGGCGCTGGCCAAGATGATGCTGCCGTCCTGGTTTGGCTCGCAGCGCTGCAGGGCTGAACTCTGCTGCTGCAAGGGCAGTTGACCATGCAGCGCCTGAATCTTCCAGTTCTGCAGGGAAGGGGCGGCCGTCAGGGTCTGCCTGCAGCGTTCAATTTCCGCTAGCCCCGGCAGGAAGACAAGAACACCGCTCCCCAGCGGTTGGTCAAGGGTGTGTTGCTCGATGGCGCGTAACACCTGTTTTGGCAGGGGTTCGTCCGGCCGTGGTGGTTGGTGGTGGGTTTCCACCGGGTAACAGCGGCCCGGGCTTTCCAGCACCGTCGCTTCGGGCAGCCGTTCCCTCAGATCGGATAGATCCAGCGTGGCCGACATTAAGATCACGGCGAGATCGGGATTCAGCAGAGGCCTCGCCTCTCGCAGCAAAGCGAGGGACAGGTCCGCATCACGCCCCCGCTCATGAAATTCATCGAAGATCACGCACCCCACCCCATCCAGCGAGGGGTCGCTCTGCAAGCGCCGCAGGAAGAGGCCGCCAGTGATCACCTCCAACTGGGTGCTGTCGGATCGCTTTTGTTCCCCGCGCACGGCGTAACCGATGCGCGCACCGATGTCTTCTCCCAGGCTCTCGGCAAGGCGCGCGGCGGCAGCTTTGGTGGCCAGCCGCCGCGGCTCGATCATCCAGATTCTCTGATGGTTTTTAAGAACGCGCGGGCCTTCCGTCAGGGCTCCGATCAGCGCCAGGGGAACCCGTGTGGTCTTGCCAGCCCCAGGCGGCGCCTGGAGCAAAAGCGTTTGCCCTGGGCGGACCGCAGAACAGATCTGCTCCAACAGGGCGTCGATCGGGAACTGGCTCAAAGCGGTGTTGCCGCTCGCTTCACGGGACGAGATTCATCAGGCCCAAAAGCACAAGGCTGCTGATGGAGCCGAAGGCGGCCAACAGCCGCACAAGCGGGCCGATGGAAACAGCAAGGGAGGCCATGAAGACTTTCTTAAAGGCCGGATCGATTCCGGTCTAGCTCCCTTGTCTGTCGCGTCGCTGCATTCATTCGCACGCCTTTACAGAATCCCCGTGCTGGATCAGCGCACGTGGCGGGTTCCATCCACGGGGTGGTACTCCTCTCCAGTGAGCTCCTCAAACACGATGGCCGGGAGGCCGGTCTCGAACATGGTCTGCAGCGCTTCCTTGAGATAAGGGTTCCAGCCTCCAGTGCTTACCTGGCCGTGGCGGACGGTCCAGTCCCAGGTGCCCTGAAGGTCGCGGGGGATCCGGCCTTCCCGGTCACGACGGGCCACTAGATCAAGGGATTCGACAAGACCCACGGTGATGGGGTCCTTTCCGTAGGCCGGAGTAAGGCTCAACTCCAGGCGAACCGGATCTTCTTTCATCAGCCGAAGCCGAAACCGGGGGGGCAGCTTGAGGCCCTTGATGACCGCGGCGACGATGCGTGTTCTCTGATCCACTCAGGCGACCCCTGTCGACTCCAAGCACCCAATTTATTCAGTGCCGGGTCCAGCCGCCGTCGAGGCTTCTTCATCGTCACCACCAAAGCGCACCGTCAGCAGGGCCTCTTCCGTAATGCGTCCCTCGCTGTCCAGCAGTTCTGGGTGAACGGTGACCTGGCCTGTGCGGTCGCTAGGAGCGTTGCTGGGCACGCTGTTGACCGGACCACTGGCAGCGCGAAAACCCTTGCTCATCACGCGGAAGGCTTGCCACAACAGGGCAACGAACAGCGCTCCGTAGATGAGGGGAAACAGCGAACCGAGCATGACCCTCCGACCCAGCTGAATGTCTGCGTCCTCACGCTATCGGGACCCCGGCCGAATGTGGTCACAGCTTTGACATGGAACGTGGCTTTTTTTGGATCTGCTCTGCGTAGCGTCGAGGCAGCTGATCGCCCCTCAAGCTGTGTTCAAATCCCAGTCCCGCCCGCTTGTCGTCTCCGCTTTGGCGGGGGGATTGCTGGTGGCCGGCGTGTCGGCGCTTCCCTTGGCCGTTGCCCCCCAGCAGGTCGAGGCACGCCCGGCGATCCGTCCTGACTCATTCGTGGCAGCCGCTGTGAAGCGCAGTGGTCCGGCAGTGGTCACCCTTGAGACGGCGCGGACCGTCAATCAGTCCAGTGTTGCGGGTGTGCCGCCTGCTCTGATGCGGGACCCCTTGTTTCGCCACTTCTTTGGCATCCCACGCTCCACAGCCCCGCGCTCCAGGGTGCAGCGCGGCCAAGGCAGTGGGGTGATCTTCGATGCCAAGGGCCTGCTGCTGACCAATGCCCATGTGGTGGAGGGGGCAGATCAACTGACCGTGGGCCTCTCCGATGGCAGAAGGGTGCCCGCTCGAGTGGTAGGAAAAGACAACCTCACCGATCTCGCGGTGGTGCGTCTAGAGGCGCCTGGGCCCTGGCCTGTTGCCGATCTGGGGAATTCCGACCGGCTCAGCGTGGGCGACTGGGCGATTGCCGTGGGCAACCCCTATGGGCTGGAAAGCACGGTAACCCTGGGAATTATAAGCAACCTCAATCGCAATGTTGCCCAGCTGGGAATTTCCGGCAAACGTCTTGATCTGATTCAAACTGACGCGGCGATCAATCCCGGCAACTCGGGCGGGCCACTGCTCAATGCCGATGGTGAAGTGATCGGCATCAACACCTTGGTCCGATCAGGACCTGGGGCGGGTCTGGGCTTTGCCATCCCGATCAATCGCGCTCGAACCATTGCCCAGCAGCTCGTGTCCAGCGGCAAGGCCCGTCATCCTGTGATTGGCATCCGTTTGTCCCCGGTGCCCCGGCCCACTCCGACATCCCCGGTACCTCCAGGTGCGGTGATTCGCGCTGTCCAACCTGGAGGCCCAGCGGACCGCGCTGGGCTCAAGGTTGATGATGTGATCACGCGATTGGATGGTCAGGCTGTCGCTGACCCTGCTGCGGTAGTCAGTGCTATTGAACGTCGTGGCGTCGGTGCCGCGGTTGTGCTGGAGGTGGAGCGTGGTCAGCAGCTGGTCACGATTGACGTCAGGCCGGTCGACATATCGGCCTTGACTCCCGGCTGATGCTTCGGGCTCAGGCGTCGTCGGCGTCCCTCAGTTGTTCAACGCATTGGGTGATGCACTCGCCATCGTCGAGCGAGCAGGTTGTGATGCAATGGAAATAGGTCTCCACCGCGTCCCAGGTCTGTTCATGGGGTGCCGGGCCTGGTGCTGATGAACCGCCAACGGATGCGCTGTTACCTGGGCCGGAAACCATGTTCATCGGTGCTGCGATTCAGTTTTGTCAGCTTATGCAGATAAAATCTGCAGGTAAAGAGAAATAAGTCTTCCTGCCTAAGGCTGTGTGAAGTTTTCGGTGCTGCGGTCTGATCCCAGTCAGGCCGCCTTTTTACGCCGGGCATCTCGGGCTTTCTGCTTTTCTTTGTTAGCTTTCCGCTTGGATTCTCGCTCCACAGCCAGTTCTTTCTTCTTGGCTTCAGCTCTTTCCTCTTCTTTTTTCTCGAGGTAATAGTTGTAATCCCCCCTGTACATCACCAGTTCGCCCTCTCGCAGTTCGACAATCCGGTTGGCCACGCGTGAGATGAAATAGCGGTCATGGGAGACCAGCAGCGAGGCGCCTTCGTAGGCCATCAAGGCGTCCTCGAGCATCTGCTTGGCCGGGATGTCGAGGTGATTGGTGGGCTCATCCAAGACCAGAAGATTGCAGGGGGTGAGCAGCATCAGCGCCAGTGCTAGTCGGGCTTTCTCGCCTCCGCTGAGCTTCCCGACCTCTTTGAACACCGTGTCGTTGCTGAAGCAGAAGCTGCCCAGCAGCGAACGAACCTGGGTCTGGGTCCAATCGGGAACCGCTTCATACATCGTGTCGATCACGGTCTTGGACAAATCCAGGGCTTCGGCCTGGTTCTGTTCGAAGTAACCCGCAATCACGTTGTGCTCCCCAAGCCTGGCACTGCCTTCATCGGGGGGTTCAACCCCCATCACCAGGCGCAGCAGGGTGGACTTGCCCGCACCATTGGGGCCAACGAAGGCGATACGGTCACCCCTCTCAACCTCCAGTTCAGCCCCAAGAAACAGGATCTTGTCTCCGTAGCTGTGGGTGACGTTGTCGATCAGGGCAACCTGAGCTCCAGAGCGCGGAGCGGGCGGGAACTGAAAACTCGGCCCGGCCACGGATTCGATCGGTGCCTCCACCCGTTCCACCTTGTCCAGTTGCTTCTCTCGGCTTTTGGCTTGGGTGCTGCGGGTAGCGCTGGCACGAAAACGATCGATATAGGCCTGTTGGGTGGCGATGTCTTTCTGCTGGCGTTCGAAGGCCGCCTGCGTGGCCTCCCGTTCCATTTGTTTCTGTTCCAGGTGGGCGGTGTAGTTCCCCAGATAGCTGCGGGACACCCCCCTCTCGGTGGAGACAATCTGATTGCAGACCCGGTCGAGGAAGGTGCGGTCGTGGCTGATGACGACGAGGGCAGCGCTCTGCTCCAGCAGGTAGTTCTCCAGCCATTGGATGGTCTCGACATCCAGATGGTTGGTCGGTTCGTCCAGCAGCAGCAGATCCGGTTCCTGCAGCAGGATTTTCCCTAGGGCGATTCGCATCTGCCAGCCCCCGGAATAGTCCTTCACCTGCAGTTCAGCGCCCTCCGGAGTGAATCCGATCGTGGGCAGGAGCTTGTCGATGCGGGCATCGAGTTCGTAGCCATGCAGTGCTTCGAAGCGGCTCTGCAGCTGTCCCAGTTGTTGGATCAGCTTGTCCAGATGATCGGGATCTTCAGCAGCGCGTTCCGACCCCATGGCTTCTTCTACCTGCTGTTGCCGGTTCATCACCTCGGCGGCTTCGCCGAAGGCTTGAAACAGTTCCTGGCGCACAGTGCGCTCCAGGTCCACGTCGAATTCCTGTTGGAGGTAGGCGATACGGGGCTCCCCTTGCCGAACCACCTGGCCGCTGGTGGGCTCTTCGTGCCCGGCAATCAGACGCATCTGGGTGGACTTGCCGGCGCCGTTCACCCCCACCAGGCCGATCCTGTCTCCGGGTTTTACCTCCCAGGTCACGGCCCGGAGCACTTCCCCAGTCGGGTAGATCTTGCTGACGTTTTCGAGTCGCAGCACCGGCGGAAGGCGTGATGCCCCCCATCATCCCTGTCGGCAAACTGGTGAGGGTTCCTGGAGGCTGGTCGCCATGCTGAAACTGGAGCAGTTGGCCGCTCTCGTGGTAGCCGCAGGTTTGGCGATCGTGAGTTATTTGCTCTTCTTCAGTTGGGCCGGAGGTGGCGGATATGAACGCCGTCAGCGAACTGAGTCCCAGGCGTTGCTGACGTCCGAAGCTGCAGAGTTCAAAGACCGCCTCTCGCCTTGACCAGCCAGCGTTCGCTGTCTTCATCGTCGAGGCTGGCCAGATGTTCCCGCACCTCTTGGGTCGTGACGGGTAGCCCCAGTTGGTCGCCCAGGCTGCAGATGCTGGCCATGGCGCCGTTGGGATCTTGCAGCGCCTGACGGAACAGCGCCTGGGTCTGCTCCGGATTGCTACTGATTCGGGCGTACAGCGCTGCGGCGTTGGAAGCCATCGCGATCTGAGCAACTGCTCAAACGCTATTCAGAGCCGAAGGTCTTGTCAGGCGGCTTGTTCGATGCCGTCATCGTGCTGCCCCAAGGCCGAGGCGTCTTTCATGCTGCGGGCATCCATGCAGAGCACCTTGCGCAGTTGGGCGTAGTTGGCGGCCTGGGTGCCACGTCCTTCCTGGGAGGCGCTGTATTCGGCCCGTTGCAACACATGGTGCAGGTGGGTCAGCAGATAGGTGCTGATCACGGCTGACACCAGCACGTCGCTGTTTTCAGCGCTGCGACGGGGGCGTCGAGACCGAGCGCGGGAGCCGGCTGGGCTGCGACGGGGGCGTGGTGAGGCTTGTGTCATGGGGTACTCCGAGGAGGACCAATGCCCCCACCATAGTCATGGATACTACCCTTGACCATCTCTGTACACTTTTTAGTAGCAGAGCCTCTTCTTGGGGATCCGGTCGTGCCTACCCGTCAGACCTCATCCAACGGGAAGCCCAAGTCCCCGAGAATTCAGGTGGTTCTGCCTGAAGATCTCTGCGCGCGTCTCACGGCAATGGCGGAGCTGGAATCCCGCACGGTGAGCAACATGGCGCGGGTGCTGATCCAGCAGGGCGTGCAACGCCATGAGCAGGAGTTGGAGGCGTCCGCACCGGCCCCGACCCGCGAGGAGCGCCTGCGGTCCGCCTTGGAATCACAGCAGCCACGCCGTCTGCGGGGCGCTCCCAGGCGCTTGCGCCTGCACCGGCCCGGTTAGGCCGGATTCACCTGCACGCCCAGCACGGCTTCCCGACTGGCTCCGGTGACGGCGGGCACATTGCCGGGATGCCCTTTGTGGTGCCACCAGGCCAATAACGCGAAGACCAGGGCTTCTCGGGCTTCAGTCGGCACCCCCAGCCTGCTGCTTTCGTCCAGCTGCAAGCCTCGGCAGCGCCGCCGCAGCTCATCGATCAACACCGGGTTTTGGCTGCCACCACCAGCTGTGATCATTTCGATTGGTGCGATGCCACGTCTTTGGCGCAGGTGCTCCAGGTCCTGGGCAACCACAGCAGCGGGAAAGGCCGTCAGGGTTGCGATGGCGTCTGTCGCTGAGGCTCCACCGAGCTGACGCAGGCGCCGGGTGAGGTCGTCCTGCCCGAAACACTCCCGTCCCGTGGATTTCGGTGGTGTCAGCTGGAAGTAATCCTCTTGAAGCCAGCGCTGGATCCAGCCCTCATCCGCACGGCCCTGCGCTGCCATCGCTCCACCCTTGTCGAAGGGTTGGGCTCCATTGGTGAAGTGGCGTATGCCCAAGTCGATCAGGCTGTTGGCTGGTCCACAGTCCCATCCCAATACAGCGGCACGGCGGTCGCTTCCACTGCCGGGGGGGATCAGGGTGAGGTTGGCAATACCGCCCAGGTTCAGTAGTGCTCGCCAGCCCTGCGTGTGCCCCAGCAGCGCCGCATCGGCTCGAGGCACGAGCGGTGCTCCCTGCCCCCCAAGCACCAGATCAGCCGCGCGGAAGTCATGGACCACTGGCCTTTGCAGCAGATGGGCCAGCAGTGGGGCCTGCAGCATCTGCCAGCTGCCCCCTCCTGCCCCTCGGGCCGGGGGGCGGTGCCAGACGGTCTGGCCATGGCAGCCGATCAGCTCAGCTTGTGCATCTGGGTCGCATGCCCGTGCCGCGTCGGCTTGCACCTTCGTGATGGCTTCCGCCAGCTCCAGCCAGACGGCAGCCGGCATCGGTGCGCCTTGGCCGGCTGCCACCACCTGCTGCTGCAGTTGGAGCGGATAGGGCCGATGGTGGTGGTGAAGCAGGGACCAGTGAGGACTCTGGGATGGGCCGTCGAAGCGCGCCAGCACGGCATCGACACCGTCAGCACTGGTTCCGCTCATCAGCCCGAGGCAGAGCATCGGCTCAGTTTTTCGGGAGCCGTTGCAGGTCGTCCACCAGTCCCATCACCACCAGCAGGTGCCCCTCCTCCAGCACGTGGGATGCCGGTGGGTTCACCATCAGGCTGCTTTGCGGTCCTGCCGCCAGCACGTTGACCCTGAAGTTTTTGCGCAAATTCAGATCCCTGAGCGAGCGCCCCACAAACGGTTCTGGAACCTTGATCTCCTCGATGCAGTGCTGTTCATCCAGGGCCAGCCGCTCCATCAGGTTGGGGCGCACCAGTTCAAGACCCAGGCGCTCGCCCTGCATGCGCGAGGGAAAGATCACCCGGTCGGCCCCCACCCGCTTCAGCATTTTTTCGTGGAGGTCACTCGTTGCCCTTGCGATCACCTGGCGCACGCGGCTCCCCTCGCTGTCTTTGGCGATTAAGGTCGCGGTGATGCTGGCCTCGATCGGTTCACTGATCGCCACCACGACGGTGCCCATTTCAAGCACGCCGGCTTCCCGCAGGGCCTCTTCGTCGGTGCAGTCCACGACGCGGGCTTCCACGCTGGGCTCCACTTGACGAAGTTCATCCACCGCACGCTCTGAACGGTCCAGGGCCAGCACATCCGCTCCGTTCTGAAGCAGTTCCCGGCACACGGCGATACCGAAACGGCCCACGCCGATAATCGCGAAGCCGAGGCGATCGCTGCCCTGGACCGGGCTCCACTGCCACCACTCCTTCATCGCTGCCTCCCCCGCTGATCGCGCTCAGACATACAGATCCTCGCTGGGGTAACCGACTCGATTCTGGCGATTCATCTGGATTTGTTCCTGAGTCATCGCTTCCCAGATCGCACTCAGCAGCAACAGGATCCCCAGTCGTCCCACAAACATTCCCACCATCAGCACCGCCTGGCCGAAACGGGGGAGTTCAACGGTCACCCCCAGATCCAGGCCCACCGTGGCAAATGCGGAGATGCAGGTGAACAGCATTTCCATAAATGTGAATGAATCCTTGCCGTTCAAATTGCTGGCGATGCTGATCAGCATCGCCATGGCCATTACGAACAGCAGGGAGCCCACCGTGATGCCGACTGCCCGCAGCACCACCTTGTCGCTGATGCTTCTGTTGCGGATCACCACCACCTCCCGGCCCCGCAAGGTGGAGCGGGTGGCCGCCATCAAGGCCGCCACTGTGGTGGTCTTGATCCCACCACCGGTGCCGCCGGGGCTGGCCCCGATGAACATCAGCACCATCAGCAGCAGGAGGCTGGATTCGGTGACGGTGTCGAGCGAGAGCGGAACGGTGCTGAAGCCGGCTGTGCGTGCCGTGACGGATTTGAACAGTGCTGTGAGCCACCGCTCAGACAAGGGCATGCCTGCGAAGATCTCGCCCTGGTTCAACCATTCCGTTAAGGCCAGCCCCCCTGCTCCGAAGGCGATCAAGAGCATGGTGGTGCGCAACACCAGGCGGGAGTGCAGGCTCAGCCGCCGCCGGCCTCGTCGTCTGCGCAGCAGCTGCGTGCTCAGATCGCTGGTGACACGCCACCCCAGGCCGCCGGCCACGATCAGCAGCATCACCACGGCATTCACAACGCCATTGCTGCGGTAGTGCTCGAGGCTGTTGCTCCAGAGTCCGAATCCCGCGTTGTTGTACGCCGAGATGCTGTGGAATACCGCAGCCCAGAGGCGTTCGGCGTGGTCGGGAATGTCATCGAACCCGAAGTGATAAAGGATCACGGCCCCCACCAGAATCACCAGCGTCGCCGTCAGGGCAATGCCACGAAACGTGCGCCCAACGCCCCCCACGCCGAATTCATCCAGGGCCTGGCCCCGGTCCAGTCGGCGCCGCAGGGCTGTTCCCTGCACCACAAAGCCCTGCAAAAACGTGGTGATGGCCATCAAGCCAAGGCCCCCCGCCAGGATCATCAGAGCCAGCACCACCTGACCAAAGGTTGTGAGATCGGTGCCGATGTCGATGATCGACAGCCCCGTCACGGTGATGGCGGATGTGGCTGTGAACAGAGCTTCCCAAAGCCCAACGCGGCTTGAGGAGCACAGCGGAGTGGCCAAAAGCAGTGTGCCGATCAGCACCACCAGTAAGCCAGTCACCACGGTGAACTGGGGAACCGTGAGCCGACGATGCCAGCCCTGGCTGCGTTCGATGGCCCTTCCGATCGGCACAGGCGCGCGCGAGATCTGACCAGTGTTGTTCAGGATCCGCCGTAATGCCAGAGGATCAAGGCCGGCACGAGAATGGTCATGATCACCGTGAGGCCAAGTCCGTAGCGGGTGACGTCCAGAAAGCGATAACGGCCTGGGCCGAACACCATCAAATTAGTCTGATACCCGACGGGGGTGAGAAAGGACTGACTGGCCCCGAAGAGCACTGTGATCAGCAAGGCGGTGGGCGACAGCTGCAGGGACGGAGCCAGTTGCACCGCTACAGGCGCCAGCAGGGCCACCGAGGCCGCATTGCTCATCACCTGCGTCAACAGCGTGGTGCCGATGAAGACCACCATCAAAGCGGCATAGCTCGGCCAGCCCGTCAGCCCCTGCTGAAGCACTAGGGCGAGGGCATCGGCCAGGCCCGTGTTCTGCATGGCAACACTGAAACTGGTCAGGGATCCCAGCAGCAGGATCACGTCCAGCCGAATTGAGCGCTGCAGTTCACCAAGGCGAAGGCAGCCGGTAGCCACCACACTCACCATGGCCAACAGCACCGCTGCTACCAGGGGGATGGGGGTGAGAGTCGGCAGCAGCAGCATCGCCAGGGCGATGCTGACGGCCACGGGCTTGCGCCGCACTGTGGGCAGGTCATCCTCAAGGCGATCCAGCACCAACAGGTCGTTGCTGGCCTGCAGGCCGCGGATGGAGTCGATTGGTGCCTGCAGTAGCAGCACGTCGCCCTCCCTCAGGATTACCTGGCCGAGGCGTTCCTGAACAGTCTCCTGGCCGCGGCGCAGGGCGAGAACTGTGGCGTTGTGGCGCTGCCGAAACCGTAGTTCCCGCAAACTGGCACCGGCCAAGGTGGAGCCAGCAGGCAACAAAACCTCCACGGTTTTTTGTCCACTGGCCTCTTCGGTGTTCAGGCTGAAACCAGCGTTCTGCCCCTGGGTTGTGAGCTGAACTGTGTGATCCTGCTGGAGCCGCAGCAGATCAAGGCGGGTGACCCGTAACAGCAGATGATCGCCGGCCTCAAGACGACGGTCAGCCAGGGGTGGGAGGAGTCGCTCTCCACCGCGCTGTAGTTCCAGCACGTCAACGTCGAAACGACGTTGCAATCGACTGTTCAGGAGAGAGCTGCCCACCAGCTCCGACTCGGGTGGGATGCGCACTTCAGTGCAGTAGCTGCTGGTCTTGGGGTTGCCGCCGAGGTCATCCGTGCTGGCACCTCGGTCCGGCAACAGCACCCTTGGAGCCAACATCAGATAGGTGGCCCCTGCCAGCCAGACCGGCAGGCTGATCAGGGTGAAGCTGAACAGATCGAGGGAGCCATAGCCCAGCTGTTCGCTGATGTCGCTCACCAGCAGATTCACAGAGCTTCCCAGCAGGGTGAGGGTGCCCCCCAGCACCGTGGAAAACGACAACGGCAACAGCACCCGGGATGGCGAAATGCCGCGCCTTTGGCACCAGCCCTCCACCACGGGTAGCAGCGATGCCACCACGGGTGTGTTGGGAACAATTCCTGACACCGGGGCAATCACGAAGGCCATCAGCGCGATCAGACGCCGCGAAGACCGGATCCGTTCTGAGGCGATCAGATCTCTGAGTCGATCCAGGGCACCGCTCTTGAACAGTGCTGCGGAAACCGGGAACAGGCCCAACAGGGTCACCAGTGCAGGACTGCCGAACCCCGCCAGGGCCTCCTGGGGATTGAGCACCCCGGTGGCGATCAACAGGCTCAAACTCAGCAACCCGGTGAGCTCCGGTGCAATCAACCCGGTAATGAACAACACCACTGCCAGAGCCAATACGGCCAGGGTGATCAACGCCTGAGGGTTCTGAAGAGCGCTGCTCAGCTCGGCCATGGCGGCGAGTCGCCGGTCGTTAATTGTGGCGATTCTGCCCCGGGATCAAAAAATTGCTCTCGCAGCCACTGTTTTAAGCCCTGCAGCCCATCCCCCTGCACCGCCGACAGAAACAGGGCGTCGGGTTCCCGCTGATGAATCATCTCGATCTCAGTTGCTTCACAGCGGTCGATCTGATTGGCGATCACCCGTCGCAGGGAGGTGCTGCCAAGCTCATCGAGCAGCCGATGCACCGTGTCCAAGTGGCCCTGCCAGTCGGGGTCAGCAAGGTCGACCACTAGCAGAAGCACATCGGCATCCAGCGCCTCCTCCAGCGTGGCGCGGAAGGCTTCCACCAGTGGGGCGGGGAGATCGCGGATAAAGCCCACGGTGTCGGTGAGCAGTAACCGTTCGGGGCGTGCCCCAGGGCAGGGAAGGTCGAGTTTGCGGGTGGTGGGGTCCAGGGTCGCGAACAACTTGTTCTCCGCCAGAACGCGATCACTGGCTCGTTTGCCGCACAAGGCATTGAGCAGGCTGGATTTGCCCGCATTGGTGTAGCCCACAAGTGCCACCCGCGGCAGATCACGCCGCTGATCCCGTAAGCGGCTGCGGTGGGATTGAAGTTGGCGTTGATCCCGAAGCAGTCGTTCGATGCGCCTGCTGATGGCCCTTCGGTCTTTTTCCAGCTGTGTTTCCCCTGGGCCGCGCGTGCCGATGCCGCCGCCCTGCCGCGACAGGCTGCTGCCCCGCCCCAGCAGGCGCGGCAACCGGTAGCGCAGCTGAGCCAGTTCCACCTGAAGCCGCCCTGCAGCACTGCCGGCCCGCTGAGCAAAGATGTCGAGGATCAATTCGCTGCGGTCGGTGACCGGGCAGCTGAGCAGCCGTTCGAGATTGCGGGCCTGCACGGGGGTGAGCTCCCGGTCGGTGATCACCAGGGAGGCCTGGCAGCGGCGGATCTCGAGGGCAGCTTCTTGAAGTTTTCCAGAGCCCCAGAGCGTTTGGGGATTGGTTTGCCCCCGGCGCTGGCTGGTCCGGGCCACCGGTTCGGCACCGGCACTGCGCACCAAGCCTTCCAGCTCAGCCAGATCCCGCTGGTCGCGCTGTTCATCGCCACTGGTGAGCGTGAGCAGAAGTACCCTCTCGTCTCCGGTCGTGGCACCGATGCTTCGGGGATTGGGTTCGTCTGGTGTGAGAACGCAAAGATCCCGCAGGTCTCCTTGTTCAAATGGTCTCCAGCCATCGGCTTGAGACGGGTCAGGGATCAACAGTTCGGCCGGGCGAGCTCCATCGGCCCCCGGGCAGGGTGCAAAGCGCAGCCAGTGCCGAGGAGCGATGTCAAGGGCGACCACGGCGTCGCGGGGATCTGAGTGCAGCCCCTTGCGAGCGAAAGGGCAGCTGATCAGTCGCCATCCCCCGCTGCTACGCCGCGGTGCAGCCGGCAGATGCTGCAGCAGCGAATCGCTACCGGTCAGAGGCCCCAGCCAGAGCAGGCGGCAGAGGCCGCGGCCGTCCAGCACCAGATGCAACGCTATCTCTAGATCCAGCACCAGGTCGGCCAAGCGTTCGAGGCTCAGCAGATCGGCGCCGCAGTCTTCGGGATGACGGCGATGGCTCAACCGCTCCAGCTGCCGTTGCTGGCTGGGGCGCAGACCACGGCAACGCCCGCCGAGGTGGGATTGCTTCAACGGTTCAACAACCAGGCGCCTGCCGAGCGCAGACCCAGAGAGAGCCCTGGCAGGCGCGTTAAATAAGTTGCCCGTCGCAACTGGAAGGCCAGGGGGCCAGCCAGGGTGAGCCCCATGCCGGTGAGGGTGGCGTCACCGACACCGAGGCTTAGCATTTCGCCTCGGTCCTCGAACTGAAAGGGTTGCGGCTTTTCCTCCACCCGCAGCTTTGCGATGGCTGCGGCAGTGGCATCGCCTTGCTGCATCGCCACCTGGGCGCTGGCTGGCCATGGGCTGCCTGGTCGGGCTGAGAGATCCCCGAGGGCGAACGTGTTGGCACAGCCCACCAGGCGCAGGTCATCGTCAACGGCCAGACGCCCTCGTTCCAGCACAGGTGTGGGTGAGATGGCGGGGATGGAGGGGCTGCTCCCTGCGGTCCAGACCAAGCCTGAATGACGCAGAACAGCACCATTGGCAAGAACAGCAGTGCTGGACTTCACTTCGCTCACGCTGGTGTTCAGTTGGAGGACCACCCCTTTGCGTTCCAGCGCGGCCTGGGCCCGCTCCCGATTGAACGCTGTGCTGCTGGGGAGGATTTCATCGCCCATCTCCACGAGTCGAATGCTGGCAGCACCGTCGATCAGATCTGCCAGCTTGCAGGCCAGTTCCACGCCGGTGGGTCCCGCGCCAACAATGATCAGACCAGCATCCTCAACCCGTTGCTGTTGCAGGTTGTTTAGCCATTGCTTGAGCCGCCTCACATCGTTGAGGTCACGGAAGCTGGAGCTGTGTTCTTTGACGCCTGGAATGCCGAAATCATTGACTTTCGAGCCCGTCGCTAGCACCAGTTGTGACCAGCTCAAGCTGTCCCCGGCTTCCAATTCGATGCTCTGGCTTATTTGATCGATACCAACAACGCTGTCCTTGATCCAGCAGATGCCGTTGTTTAGCAGTTGGTCGTAGCGGGGGGCTACCTCCCAGCCTTGAAGTTCATCGCTGAGCAGTTCGTACAGCAGCGGTTGAAACAGAAAGCGATCCCGCGGTTCGATCAGAACGATGGGGCAGTTCGGCTGCCGTCGCTGAAGAGCAAGTGCTGTGAACAGTCCTCCGAATCCACCGCCAACGATCACCACGGCATCCGATGGGGACGAGGGTGAACGCATGAAAGGAGCTGCGGGTTTTTAAACGATAGGAACGACACCCTGTCCCACGGCAGGAGAAGATGGCGTGATGACGGAGGTTCCTGAGGCCATGGTGCCCATGGCAGTACAAAACGAGTTACTCGAAGGGCGCAAGCTGCTGGAGGCGATGGAACCGCAGCAGCGTCTGGGTTGGGGATTGGAGCAGTTCGGTGAGAATTTCGCTCTCACCACGAGTTTCGGGATCCAATCGGCTGTGCTTCTGCACATGCTGAGCACCCTCCCCGGGGGTGATGCTGTGCCGGTGATCTGGATCGATACCGGTTATCTGCCTCCAGAGACCTACACCTACGCCGCTCAACTCAACCAGCAGCTCAGGATTCGTCTGGTGGTGAGTCAGAGCGAGATGTCCCCGGCTCGGATGGAGGCCCTGCACGGGCGGCTTTGGGAGTCCGGTCGCGTGGAAGACCTAGAGACCTATCACCGGATCCGCAAGGTTGAACCACTGGAGCGAGCGCTCAACGAACTGAACACGCGCTGCTGGGCCAGCGGCGTGCGGCGTGGTCAGACCGATCACCGCCGCTCGATGACCGCTTTGGATCGGATTCGGGAGCGTTGGTCATTGCGCCCCCTGCTCGAGTGGACCAAGCGCGATGTGTACTACTACATGCAGGAGAACAATCTTCCCCAGCATCCTTTGTTTGAGAAGGGTTATTCCACGGTCGGCGACTGGCATTCCAGTGGTCCTGATGTGGGCGATCTGAGTGGTCGTGACACTCGATTTGGTGGTTTGAAGCAGGAGTGTGGAATTCATCTGCCCCAGGAGGTGAATGAAGGGCTGATGGGTGAAGGCATCTAAGTGACAGGGGCTACACGGGGCGGTGACCGCGTTCTGCTGATTGGTAATAGCCGTTGGCATTGGGCCCAGCGGCAAGCCCACGTTGTTCGTGTGGATCATGGGTCTCCAGATCCTGGTCGCATCGGAACCAACCCTCCGGTCTGGGCGGCGGTGGGGCCGGTGCCTGAGCCGCTTATGGCCCACCAGGATCTGCGCATTCGCCTCGAGGATGTGCCCTTGCTCAAAGCTCCTCCTTGGTTGGGGGTGGACCGCGCTCTCGGGGCATGGATGGCCTGGCGCTGCAGTCAGGAGCAACAGCTCGACTGTTCCAGGGGGTTGCTGCTGGTGGATGCCGGCACCGTGTTGAGCCTCACCCGGGTGACGGCGGATGGTTGTTTTGGAGGCGGTCAGCTGATCCCGGGCTATCGGCTCCAACTCCAGGCGATGGCGGAGGGAACCCACCGTTTGCCATCAACCACTGAGGATCCCAATAACGACGCTCTGCAAGAGGCTTTCCCGCAACAGACCGTTGCCGCCATGCAGCGCGGTGTGCTGGAGGGGATGTTGGCCTCAATTGCAGCGGCACAGCAGCATGCCCAGGGCTTGCTGTGGATCTGCGGTGGTGACGCTGCCCTGTTGAAGAAACATTGGTCCGGTGCAACGGAGTTGTTGCAGCTTGGGGGTGATCTTCAATTGCAAGCACTGCTGAGCCTGGGTGCTGGGCTCAGCTCAGGCCGAGATCGCTGATCAGCGTGTCGGCCATGGTGGCTGCTTTCACCTTGAGATAAATCCGCTCGAGTTTTCCCTCTTCATCAATCAGGAAGGTGTGGCGCATCATTCCCATGTATTCGCGCCCCATGAACTTCTTCAGCCCATAGCTCTCATAGAGGCTGGCGACGGCACAGGGCTCCTCATCGGTGAGCAGGGTGAAGGGAAGTTCGTGCTTGTTGATGAATTTGTTGTGGGAGGTTGCTCCGTCCTTGCTGATGCCCAGAACGGTGATGTTGTTTGCTTTCAGTTGCTCCCAGCGGTCGCGGAAGTTGCAGGCTTCTTTGGTGCAGCCCGGGGTGTCGTCCTTGGGATAGAAGTACAGAACAACCTTCTTTCCGCGCAGTGAAGCGAGGCTCATGGAATCACCGTTTTGATCGGGAAGGGTGAAGTCGGGGGCGGCGTCGCCGATTTGCAGACTCACGGAAAGTGCTTGGTCAGTGGCGGCAGCGTACGGTCCTCAGGACAAGACTGTCCGTGCTGCCTACGTTGCAATCAACCTGCAGCTGTTGGGCCATGGCGTCGCGGATCAGGGTCGAGCAAATCGCAGGTTCCCTGGCATCTCTTGTTTTTTGTACGTACCTCGCGGTCATTCCTGGACCGTTTTCAAAAGCAGGTACTCAGCAACCGGTGCGCTGGAACACGGGTGGCTCAGTTAGCACCACCACTTACAGCGAGGTCGAATTCTTTCTTGTTGACGGCGAGGTCACAGACCGTGCTCTTCAGGATGCCATTCGGATGTCTGGCTGGACCGCTGACGAGCTCCGTTTTGGTTTGAACAAGAGCTATGCAGTTGACCTCGCCGGTGTATCCCGGTTCCTTTATTCCGACGCTGGTAAAGCCTTCCTAGATGATCAAACAAGGTCTTATGTCCCTTATTGGCGCCAAAAGGCGACGGCGGTAATGGCTCTGCGGGCCGCCATCATCGCGGATGCCAAGGATGGGCTCATTAGCTCAATCGGCATCATGAAACAGCTGCCCGTCGCCTTCCGGTTATCCGATAACGGACCGAATGACGGCAGGCAGAGGGTTTGTGCTCCTGACAAGGTGAGCGGAGCCCAGTCCACTTCGCTGCTGTCCTGGTACGTCTTTCTGCCTGCTTGCATCAAAGCCAATTCAGAGCTCTGATCTCTTTATTTCAGCCCAGGCTTCGGCGGTTTTTTTGATGGCGTGCCGCGCTCGCCTTGGATCAATTGATGGCGCATCGGCAGTCGCAGGCCGACCTCGCCCAGGTCGTTCAACGATTGGCGCAACTGCGTCATCACCTCCTTGCTGATCTCCCCCATGGCCTGCCGGTAGGGCGACCCTTCGGTGAGCCATCGCTCAGCCAGTTCGGTGCCCCCTGGAAGCATGAGATGTTCCAGCCACTCCTCACAACGGAGCTGCCAGCCAGCCTTCGCTAACAACTTTTCCGGACGCTGCTGCAGCTCAAGCCACTGCTGTTCTTGAGCCACTAGATCGCTGAACAGCTCTGTTGGCTCGCCGTCTTGCAGCAATGCACCGGCGGGCCCCAGTTCGGCGCGGCTGATCAGCAGCCGTAAGCCTGTTTTCGGCTCGGCATGTTGGTTGATTGTTTTCAGCAGCGCCGTCCAGTTCTGCCCTTGCAGGTCGGCAGCGGTGAGTCGTCCCCCGATCCAATCGAAGGCTTGGCTTTCGGGCAGAGCGTCGAGGTTGCCTGTTAACAGCTCTGGTCGATGCTCCGGCTCGAGCCAATCCATCTGCGCTTCCAGCCGGCTGCGGTCGGCTTCGTTCTCGCAAAGCATGGTCACTCCTCCTTCCGGGGTGGCCCTCAATGGATCGAGGGCCCAGATCAGCGAGCGCACCCCCAGCAGCAGCACCCGATCTCGACGGGTCCAGGGGATCTCCCGCCAGAGCCGCTCGCGCATGCGCTGCAGTCGCTCCCCCTCCTGCCCTAGTTGGCGCTGCACCCAGCGGTCCACGCCCGGACGGTCGGGCCCGCTGCTCAACAGCAAAGGCTGGTCGGCCGCCAGTTCCGCGGCCGCGGCGAGTTGGGCTGCCCGGCGTTCCGCCATCCGCTCGCGTCGTTCCCCCTCCCAACCGAGTTGTCCGGGCTGCCAGAACACCTCGCCTTGCAGGGGTGTGGGGAGGTATCGCTGCTCCACCCAGTGTTCTGCGTAGGCATGGGGGTAGCGGTAGCCCACGCCATCGCCGAAGGCGGCTCCATCCCGGTTGGCATCGCGCAAATGCCCGGGCACGTCCTGCTTTTGCGTATCGCGCACGGTTTTGAGGGCATCAAAGAAGCCCAGAACGCTGTTGCTCTTTTCGGTGCCCGCCAGGTACAACGCAGCCTGGGCCAAGGGATATAGGCCTTCGGGCAGCCCCACCCGTTCGAAGGCCGCGGCACAGGCTTCCACTACAACCATGGCCTGAGGGTCGGCCAGGCCGATGTCTTCCCCTGCTGCAATCAGCATCCGCCGGAAGATGAAACGTGGGTTCTCACCGGCCTCCACCATGCGGGCCAGCCAGAACATCGCCGCATCGGCATCCGAGCCCCGTAGCGATTTGATGAAGGCGCTGATGGTGTCGTAGTGGGCATCACCGTGCTTGTCGTAAAGCACGGCTCGCTGCTGGATGGATTCCTCGGCGATGGCCAGAGTGATTTGAATCACGCCTTGGCCATCGGGTTCGGAGCTCTCCACCGCTAGTTCAAGGGCATTGAGCAGGCTGCGGGCGTCACCGCCCGCCACATCAACGAGGTGGTTGGCGGCATCGCTGCTGATGGCGATTGCGCGGTCGCCGTAGCCCCGCTCGTTGTCTGCAAGGGCGCGTTGCAGCAGCCGCTGTAAATCCTCTGGTTCCAGAGGCAGTAAACGAAACAGCCGCGAGCGGCTGACCAGCGCCTTGTTGACTTCGAAATAGGGGTTTTCTGTGGTGGCCCCGATCAAGGTGACGGTGCCGTTCTCCACCCATGGCAACAGCGCATCCTGCTGGGCACTGTTAAAACGGTGCACTTCGTCGATGAACAGGATCGTGCGCAGGCCATGCCGTTCAAGGCGTTGGCATGCAGCATCAACCTCGATACGTAAGTCTTTGACGCCGGCCAGCACGGCGTTGAGGCTGCTGAAGTGGGCGCGGGTGTGGTTAGCAATGATCCGCGCCAGGGTGGTTTTGCCGACCCCGGGCGGGCCATGCAGGATCAGGTTGCCGACCCGATCGGCCTTGATGGCACGGCGCAGGAGCCGTCCGTCAGCCAGGATTCCGCTCTGACCTTCAAATTCCTCCAGAGTGCGCGGACGCATGCGATCGGCCAGGGGGGCCAGCATCCTTCGTTGCTGCTCACCGTGAAAAGCGAAGAGGTCCTGAGCCAACACACCATCGGCGATGTCCCAGTGTCCCTGACGTTCTCAATCTGCGCTTGAGCTGGTCCAAATCGGACCCTTTTTGGGTAAGCCTCGTTCCAGGCCTGCAAGTCCTCGCGGCCCGGTTCTCATGAACACCGCATAATTCGTTCCAAAGCCTTATTGCAGTGCGTCATCCGCAGCGCCTCTTGCTTACCTTTGCGGCCCTGTTCTTGGTTAGTTCCTGCAGGAACGAATCACCGCAGCCACCTCCGCCGAAGGTTCAGGCTGCTGCTACTCGGCTGGTGGAATT